>CATPBC010000192.1 GCA_955652195.1 uncultured Xanthobacteraceae bacterium
CGCCGGGCCCGAGGGCATCGAAATGCTCCGCGACGGCGGCACCTATGTCGAGATGGGCCAGTTCACCGATGCGGGCTCGATCAATACATCCTGGCACCGCATCTGCACCAAGGACCTCAACGTGCTGGGGTCGTGGGGATTCACCGGCAACGATCTGCCGCTTGGCGTCGACATGCTCTATCGCACCCGCGCCAAATATCCTTGGCTGGACATGCAGACGCTCTATCCTTTCTCGGAGGAAGGCATCGGGCGCGCAGTCGCAGATGCGATGGCGATGAAAACGGTGAAATCGACCATCGTGCCGTGGCCCGAACAGATCCAATAAAGCATGATCCCGAAAAGTGGATTCCGGTTTTCGGAAAAGATCATGCTTAAACAATAGAAGCGCGCCTTACTTTTTGCCGGCGGTGTTCGAAACGCATGCTGCGGACCTTGAAAACCATCACCTTCGTCTACGCGCCGCAGGAAGATCGCATCGCTGCCGCGATCAATGCCGGAGGTGCGGATGCTTGGTCGTGCTGGCTGACCAGGCGGCTGGCGCTGGCGGTGCTCGAACGCGCCACCGAATACTTGGCCAATACTTCGAATCTGGCGCAACGCGCGCCTGCGGATCTGCGCAGCGAAGCGATTGCGTTCGAGCGCGAAGCGGCCATCGTCAAGACCGCTCCGGCGATGTCGCAGACCCCGCCTGAAATTCTCAAATCCAGCGCAGTTGCCGCGGAGCTTGCGGACCGGCTGACGATTGCGCGCGAGCAAGATGCCTTCCGTCTCGAGCTGCGCGGCCAAAGCGGACATGGCGTGACCGGGGTCATCAAGCGCGATGAAATTCAACGCGTGCTACAGATGCTGCACGGGGTCGTCGCGCAAGCGGGTTGGCTGGCCCTCCCTGCTGCGCGGTCGGCGTCGGCTGCTGCGCCAGGCGAGGCCAAGCCGGCGCGGCACTAGCCGATTGTGCGGCTGACGCCGTTCCGTCAAAATGATGCTCGTAGTGAGCAGTCACAGGGGAGAAGACGCCTTGGCACAACAGACAAATAATATCACTTGGGACCATATTCATCTGCGCACTGCCGATCCCGAGGCAATGGCGCGGTGGTTTGAGGCGATGCTCGGCGCGCAAGTGGTTCGCAGCATGCAGCAAGGCAAGCCGCGTATCGATCTCAAGCTCGGCGGCGCCAATATCTTCATCGCTCCGGTCGCTCCCAGCGACGGCGTAAACGAGCCGCCGGTCACGCCCTATCGCGGGCTCGATCATTTTGGTCTAGCAGTGAGCGGTATTGATGCGATCGCGGCCGAACTCAAAAAGAAGGGCGTTGAATTCACCCGCGAGCCTACGACGGTTCGCCCCGGCGTACGCATCTGCTTCCTGCGCGGGCCGGAAGGCGTCTCGATCGAGCTTTTGGACCGCGACCCGAAATATTGATCGTTATTCGGCGGAATTCGCGACGGTTCGGGTGCCGCGGCGCAATAGGATCCGCTGATCGGGATGCTCCTTTTGCGCCGCGCGGAATATGGCGCGGGCGAGCTGCGGACTGAACGCGCGCGCCAGCACGCGTTCGAGTGCTTGTGCGTCCAGGCCCCACAGTTCGATGCTATAAGAAAGCTTCTCTGTCTGCGCTGCGAGGACGCTCACCCGCCCGTCCTTGGCTGTTCGTTGATTCATCGCGGTTCTCTGCGGCGGTCGCGGCAATGCAAATAATCAATGCTTCGGCCCGCTCCACCGAGCGACGACGCTGCTTTTGTGGCGCAATGTGATGTGGCGATCCGGGAACTCGCGCGTGGCCGCATAATATGCGGCATAGCCGATGCTGGCATTGGCGGTGACGGCGACGATCTGCTCCACCGACGCGCCGCTGTCATTCCAAATTTCGACTTTGTAAGGCAGGTCTTCCCGTTCCGACGGCAGCGGCTGTGATGGGACGCTTTTTGGCAGGCCGTCCTCGCGGTCGCTGGGCGGCCCCAGCCGCAAAAGTCCGCCCGGCCAGGGCACTACCGAGGTAATCTTGTTTGCATTTATTCGCATGTCAAACCGAACGTGCAGGAACCGATTAAGTCTGGAAACATTGGGGTAGAGGCCCATTCGGTTCACAATAGCAACTGCTCCCCTAAAATAAAGAAATCACTGACGGCGTGTGGAGAAAAAATGGAACTCAAGTTTTCCGGTTCCATACAAGACTTGCCTGCCGCCGACCGGTTCGCGCTGCTGATCGATGCCGTCACCGATTACGCAATCTATCTCCTCGATAACGAGGGCGTGATCCGAACCTGGAACTCGGGCGCCGAGCGGATCAAGGGCTACCGAGCGCGCGACGTTATCGGCCAGCATTTTTCGCTGTTCTTTACCGCCGAAGACAGGGCACTCGACGTGCCGGGTCAAATTCTCGCCCGCGCCAGCCGCACTGGGCGCGCCGAGCAGGAGGGGTGGCGCGTCCGCAAAGATGGCAGCCGGTTCTGGGCGGCCTCGATCGTCCAGCCGGTCCTCGATTCGCGAGGTCGCGCCGGCGGCTTCGCCAAGATCACCCGCGACATCACCGAGCGACAACAGGCGCAACAGGCGCTCTACGAAAGCGAGCGCAAATTCCGCCTCCTGGTCGAAGCCGTCAAGGACTGCGCCATCTACATGCTCGATCCGAGCGGCATTATCGTAAACTGGAATTCAGGAGCGGAGCGGCTGAAGGGATATTCAGCGGCGGAGATCGTCGGCCAGCATTTTTCAAAATTCTACACGCGTGATGACCGCATGGCGGGCTTGCCGGCGCGCGTCCTCGAAGCAGCAGCGCGCGATGGCCACTACGAGGCTGAAGGCTGGCGGCTGCGCAAGGATGGCGGGCGGTTCTGGGCCGCGGTGGAGGTCGACGCCATCCACGACGAGAATCAGCGATTGATCGGCTTCGCCAAAATCACCCGCGACATCACCGAGCGGCAAATCGCCCAGCAGACATTGCGCGAAACCGCGCGGCAGTTCCGCACGCTGATCGGGGGCGTCACCGATTACGCTCTTTACATGCTCGATCCCAACGGTCTGGTCATTAATTGGAATACTGGCGCCGAACGGATCAAGGGATACGCGGCCGACGAAATCATCGGACAGCACTTCTCGCGCTTTTACACCGATCGCGATCGCGCCGCAGGCTTACCGGCGCGCGCGCTGCAAATCGCGGCGCAGGACGGCCGGTTCGAGGCGGAGGGCTGGCGCGTGCGCAAGGACGGCAGTCTGTTCTGGGCCAATGTGGTGATCGACCGCATCACCGACGAGGACGGCGCGGTGATCGGCTTCGCCAAGATCACGCGCGACATCACGGAACGAAGAAATGCGCAATTGGCCCTGCAAGAAGCGCAAGCGCAGCGCGCTCAGGCACAGAAGATGGAAGCGCTGGGCCAGCTGACCGGCGGCGTGGCGCACGATTTCAACAATCTTCTGATGATTGTCGGCGGCCACTTGCAATCGTTGAAGAAGCTGATTGCCGGCGATGAAAGCGGCCGCCGCGCCGTCGAGGCGATCGAACTCGCTGCTAAGCGCGGAGCGACGCTGACCCGGCAGCTATTGACGTTTTCACGGCGACAGACGTTTCATCCGGCGGTCGCCAATCTTAGCGAAAGCATCGAGGCGTTTCGGAATATGCTGACAACGTCGCTTGGCGCGTCGGCGCGGCTGGTGATCGATGTACCTCCCGAAACTTGGCCGGTGCAAATTGATCGCAGCGAATTTGAGTTGGCGCTGGTCAACCTCGCGCTAAACGCCCGCGATGCAATACCGCAGGACGCCGGCGTCATCAGCATCTCTGCCGAGAACGTGCAATTGACGCCGGAACAGACACCCGCTGGGTTGCGCGGTGAATTCGTCGCGTTGAGCGTCACCGACAACGGCTGCGGCATTGCCCCCGACATTCTGTCCTTGGTGTTCGATCCATTCTTCACCATCAAAGGTGCGAACAAAGGAAGCGGACTTGGTTTGTCGCAGGTCCACGGTTTTGCCCATCAATCCGGGGGTACCGTGACCATCACCAGCGACCTCGGACGTGGCACCTGCGTAACGCTTTATTTGCCGCGCGCCACGGGAGCGCCAAAGAAGGAGCGGGGCGAACGCGATAGCGTCATTGATCATCTCGAAGGCGGAACTGCGCTCGTGGTGGAAGATAATCCGGAGGTGGCCAAAGTCACCGAGCAGATGGTTCGACAACTCGGTTATCGGGTACAGCGGGCGGAAAGTGCGGCAACTGCGCTCGAGCTTGCCGGGCATATGCGGTTCCAACTCGTCATTAGCGATATCGTCATGGCTGGATCAATGGACGGCGTCGGACTCGCGCGCGCACTCCGCCAGCAGCACCCAGATCTGTCAATCGTACTGGTGACCGGCTACAGCAGCAGCGCGACGGCGGCTGAATTCGAATTCGCCATGCTGCGCAAGCCCTTCGAATTGTCGCACTTGAGCCGCGCAATAGCGAAAGCGACGGCGGAAACTGACGGAAGCGGCAGCGACAATGTGATCCGGTTGCGCCGCCGAACCATGACCGCGCCTGAACGGCAGAAGACGCGCGATGACGACGGGCGCGAGCATCCAGGACACGACGATCAGGGTCCTGACACCCCGGCGTGAGCGCTCGCACGCGCCGCAGGCTCATTTTGCCGCGCATCAAATCAGTGGCTTTGGCCGGTTACAATTTCACGGCGCGCAGAAATTCGAGCACGTGCGGATTCGTCGCGTCTTCGGTTTGCGCCTCGACCGCGACATCCCAATAGCGCGACTGCGGCAGGCATTCTTCGAGATAGCGCGCCGCCGAGGTGGCGTGCGCGGCGTCGTGTCCCGGCGCGACGAAGGCCGGAATGGCGACGCGCATCAATTGCTCGGGCTCCGCGCCGGGCGCGGTGTCGCGATCGAACAAAGCGTCGCGCATAGCCCCGCAAATTGCGATGTATCGTTGCAAATCTTGGCGCGCATAAGCGGCGGCAAAAGCCGTGTCGTTTTTGATCACTGAAGCCCACGGGCCGCCGCGTGGATCGGCGCCGAATGGCTTGCCTTCCGCGCGTACGAGTGCGACCACGCGATCGAGCCCGTTCTCTTGCGCGAAAGCGATATGCTCGGCGAAGCGGTGATGGCTCGATATGCGGTATTTGGCGCCGCCGACGGGCCAGTACAGGATCATACTCGCCACCGTTTCGGGATGGGCGACGGCGAACGCAACAACCGGTGCGCAGCCCATGCAGCCGCCCATGAGATGTGCGCGCGGAATGCGCAAATGCTCGAGCAGCCCTTTGCCTTGCGCGACGTAATGCCCCCAGGTGATCGGCTCGATCCGCCCGCCCGATTGGCCGCATTCGCGCCGGTCGAACAGGATGCAGGTGAAATGCGCCGGCAGATGATCGAGTAGCTTTATCTTCTGGTAGATGCCGAGTGTCGACCAGGCCTCGGCCACCGCATTGAAGCCGCCCGGCGCGTACATCAGGAGCGGCGGGCCCGACCCGACGATTTCGTAACGCGTCACGATGCCGTCGATGACGACCGTCGGCATGGCAGGACCCTAGCCCTTGATCTGGCGGCCGGCGCGGGCGTCCGCAATCAAGGCCGTGAACGCAGTAAGCGCCGCTTTGGCGGTGTTGGCATAGGTTTCCGTCGTCGCCTCGAGCCACTTCTCGCCATAGCCGATGGCGGTATGTACGAGCCGCACGCGGCCGTCCAGCCACGGTCCGCCGCCGAAGCCGCCGATCACTGGGATTTTCACTGCCGCAGCAACCGCGGCGCCGGCGATTGGACCGGAATTGGTGAAATCGAGGAGCGCGGCGCCCGCCGCCTCGAGTAACTTGGCCTCCGCGATCAGCTTGGCCGATGCCTCGGCGCTGGCCTGCGCCGCCGGCGAATTCTGCGCGCTGTATGGGATGCCGTATTTGCCCGCAGTCTGCGGCGTCAGTCCGAATTGCGCGAACACCGGAATGCCAGCATCAACGAGCGCGCGCACGACTTCGGAAAATTCCGCCGCGGCGTCGACCTTGATTATGTCGGCGCCGCCTTCGCCAATAAGGCGGCGCGCCGCTGCGAGCGCGGCAGCTTTGCCGTTTTGCACCGGCCCATAGGGCATGTCGCAGCTGACCAGCGCGCGTTCGGTGCCGCGCCGCACCGCCTTGCAGCAGATCAATATCTCGTCGAGCGTGACGTCGAGCACCTCGGAGCGGCCCCACAGATTGACGCCGACCGAATCGCCGATCGAGATGAAGTCAAATCCGGCACGGTCGGCGATGCGCGCGATCTGATAATCCCAGGCGACGAGCCCGACGCTTTTCTTGCCTTCCCGCTTCATACGCTGGAGCCGGGAAATGGTGACTTTACCGTCCATCGAGTCCTCTAGTGTGGTGGATTTGAAGTTCCTACGATTAAGCGGCTGGCTCGGATAGGAACTTCAAATCC
>CATPBC010000193.1 GCA_955652195.1 uncultured Xanthobacteraceae bacterium
CGAAGCGCCGCCTTCGATTTCGCTTTCGGCCGCGGCGAAGGATTGGCGCAGTTCGGTAAGCGTGTCGCCACCGAACAGCGCAGCGAGAAACAGACCATCCGGCTTGAGCGCGCGGCGGATTTGCAAAAACACGCCGGGCAGGTCGTTGACGAACTGCAATGCCAAGGCTGACACTACAAGATCAATCGTGCCACCGCCGAACGGCAATGCCTCCTCGTCGGCGACGACAAACGGCTTGTCGCGCGCAAAGACATCGGCAGCCACGATGCTGCCTACCGAATCCGACCCACGGAGCGCCGCGCGTACAGCGTCGCCCGGAGTGCCAAGATCGAGCACCAGTTCGAAACGGCGCAGCACAGTGCTCAGGCGATCGGCAAGTTCGGCAGCGACGCGCTCGAGCAAAAAGGTCGCCGGCGGCAAAACCGCGGCGCGATGCCGGCGGCGACGCCAAAGCAGGCGGTCAAATATAATCGGGCTTTCAACCATGCTGCCAACCCATGCCGCATTGTCTCATTTCCCAGGCGAGCTGTCGCCGAGCGTTCACGCGCGATACTTTGCACGGGCACAGCGCTCGCTCCGAGGCCGATGACATTCTGCGTCGACAGCGCTAGCGTGGCTGCAAATGTTGTCCGCCAGCAGTGTTCTTCCCGCACCGCTCAAGCGCGCCACCGGTGCGGCCCGCTCAGCGTTGCGCCGCATGCTCGACCTCGCTCTGCCGCCGCTCTGCGCAGCCTGCCGCGAACCGGTCGAGGGGCGCGGGCTGTGTCCGGGGTGCTGGTCGAAGCTGTCGTTCATCACTAGGCCGTATTGCGAGCGGCTTGGCACGCCGTTCGTCTACGATCCCGGGCCGGGCATATTGTCGATGGAAGCCATCGCCGATCCGCCTGCCTATCATCGCGCCCGCGCCGCGGTGCGATTCGATGAGATTTCGCGCGCTTTGGTCCATGCCCTCAAATATAGCGACCGGCTTGATCTCGCACCGATGATGGGCCGCTGGCTCGGCCAAGCCGGACGTGAGCTCCTCGCCGAAGCCGATGCCCTGGTCCCAGTGCCGCTGCACTGGCGCCGCTTGTGGGCGCGGCGTTTCAATCAGTCGGCAATGCTCGCGGCTGCGGTTTCGAGCCAAACCGGCGTGCCGGTCGCCACCGGCGCGCTCAAGCGCGTCAAACCGACCGCTCAGCAGGTCGGGCTGTCGCGGACCGAGCGTACCGCCAATGTCCAAGGCGCATTTCGCGTGCCGAAAGACGGCAAAGCCGCCGTGACCGGACGGCGCCTCGTCCTTGTCGACGACGTACTGACGTCTGGTGCAACCGTGGACGGCTGTGCGCGGGCGCTGCTGCGCGCCGGAGCCGCAAATGTCGACGTACTGGTTTTTGCCAGGGTTGCCGAGCCGGCGCGAACGTCCATATAACAGTTTGCTAAAAATTACGTCCGATCATGGCCGACGTCGATATCTATACCGTGCAGTACTGCCCGTATTGCCAGGACGCCAAGGACCTGCTTTCGCGCAAAGGCGTAAGCTTTCATGAGATCGACGTCACCGGAAAACGGGACATTCGCAAAGCGATGATCCAGCGCGCCCACGGCCGCAGCACCTACCCGCAGATTTTCATCGGCGCGACGCATGTCGGCGGCTGCGACGATCTCTATGCGCTGGAGGAAACCGGCAAGCTCGATTCGTTGCTTGCCGGGGCGAAGGAATCGCCGGCATGAGCGCCGCGGCACGCGCGAGCTTTAAGGTCGGAATGATCCAGATGCGCTCGGGGCTCGATCCCGCCGCAAATCTCGCCGCTGCATTGGGTTTGATCGATCAAGCCAAAACGGCCGGCGCCGACTACGTGTTAACGCCGGAAATGACCAATATTCTGGCAATCAAGCGCGAACATCTGTTCGCGAATATCGTGGTCGAGGAGCAAGATTCGACGCTGGCAACCTTGCGCGAAGTCGCCCGCCAGCTTGCGATCTACATCCATATCGGGTCGCTTGCGATCAAAACGTCGCCCGAAAAAGCCGTTAACCGCTCGTTCCTGATCGACCGCAAGGGCGAAGTAGCCGCCCGTTACGACAAGATCCACATGTTCGACGTCGATCTCGCGGATGGTGAAAGCTATCGCGAGTCCAATACCTATCGTCCCGGCGAGCTTGCCATTGTCGCGGATTTACCCTGGGGCCGCCTCGGCCTGACGGTGTGTTACGATTTGCGCTTTCCTGCGCTTTACCGAGCGCTGGCCGAAGCCGGCGCATCTTTCCTGGCGATCCCATCCGCTTTTACCCGGCAGACCGGCGAAGCACACTGGCATGTGCTGCAACGCGCGCGCGCCATCGAAAACGGCTGCTTCGTGTTCGCCGCCGCGCAAGGCGGCAAACACGAAAACGGCCGCGAGACTTTTGGGCATTCCCTGGTCGTCGATCCGTGGGGTCGCATTCTGGCCGAGGGTAGTGCCGAGCCCGGCGTCGTGATGGCGCAGATCGACCCATCGGAGGTCGCCGTCGCACGGCAACGGATTCCGTCGATGCATCACGGCCGGCGCTTTGAATTGATCGAGCCGCTCGCCGAACCCGTCTACCTCCACGTAGTGCGAGAGCCGACATGATTCGCTACGCGCTGAACTGCGATAACGGTCACGCTTTCGAAAGCTGGTTTGCGAATTCGGTCGCCTACGACAAGCAGGCTAAGCGCAAGCTTGTCACATGCCCGGTCTGTGGCTCTGCGAAAGTGGAGAAGGCGATCATGGCGCCGAGCCTGGGTCAAAGTTTGGGGCAAAGCCTGGGTCCGAGCCCGAACTCTAGCGA
>CATPBC010000194.1 GCA_955652195.1 uncultured Xanthobacteraceae bacterium
CTCGCCTGCCGCCGGAGGCAATTGCCATGCAATGGCCGCCGGTGAGCGCCGTCGTACCGGCGCGGGACGAAGCCGAAACTGTCGGCGAGACCGTCGGCTCGCTGTTACGCCAGGACTATCCGGGAACGTTCAACATAATCCTGGTCGACGATCAAAGCCGCGACGCCACCGCCGGCGTCGCGCGCGAGGCCGCGGCGGCGCTTGGCGCCAGCGAGCGCCTGACCGTTATTTCGGGGCGGCCCCTGCCAGCAGGCTGGACCGGCAAGCTGTGGGCGCAGCAGCAGGGGGTGGAATTCGCCTGCAGCATGCCACATGCCCCGGATTATTTGCTCTTTACCGATGCGGATATTGTTTTTGAACCCGGCGCGGTCGCTTCGCTCGTGGCGCGGGCAGGGCATGAGCATCTGGTGCTTAATTCGCTGATGGTGAAATTGCGCTGCAAGAGTTTTGCCGAGCGCATGTTCGTGCCGGCGTTCGTTTTTTTCTTTCAGATGCTCTACCCGTTCGCTTGGGCCAATGACCCGCGGCGAGAAACCGCGGCGGCGGCCGGCGGCTGCATGCTGGTGCGCCGTGACGCGTTGCAGACGGCTGGCGGCTTGGCGGCGATCCGCGGTGCGCTGATCGACGATTGCGCGCTGGCGAAGCTTCTCAAGCCGCAGGGGCCGATTGCGATCGCACTCACCGAGCGCGCGCACAGTCTGCGCGCTTATCCTTCAGTTCATGATATTCGCAGCGTGGTGTCGCGCACCGCTTATGCGCAGCTTGGCTATTCGCCGCTCTTGCTGGCCGGCACGATTTTAGGTCTGTTGCTTACTTATATCGCGCCGGTCGCGCTCGCGGTCTTTGCGGAAGGCTTTGCGCAATTCGCCGGCATTTTCTCCTGGGCCGTGATGGCAGGTGCGTTCCGGCCGATCTTGCGATTTTACGGCATGTCGGCCTTAACGTCCTGGCTGTGGGCGGCGGCGCTGCCGGCAATCGCCGCAATGTATATGGCGTTCACGATGGATTCCGCCTATCAGCATGCGCGCGGCCGCGGCGGTATGTGGAAAGGCCGCGCACAAGGCAATATTTCCGAACTGCGATGATTGACGCCAGCGCCTTACGTTCAGGCAAGGGCCACCGGGACGAAAATTTCCCGGTTGCTTCCTTTCTTATTCATCCGCGCCATCGCGAGGTGATCCGGGCCTTCTATTATTTCGTACGCACGGCGGACGATATTGCCGACCATGCGACGCTGCCGCCGGCCGAGAAGCTGGCGTTGCTCGATCGTCTGCAGGCCGGACTCTTGGGCGGCAATGCCGAGGATGCCGTTGCCGTGCGCTTGCGCGCCGCGCTCGCCGCGCGTGGCCTGTCGGCCAAGCACGCGCAAGACCTGATTGCCGCATTCAAGCTCGATGTCACCAAGCTGCGCTATCGCGATTGGGACGATCTCATTTCTTATTGCGCGCTCTCCGCGATGCCGGTCGGCCGCTTTGTGTGCGACGTCCACGGCGAGAGCCACGCGCTCTGGCCCGCCAATGATGCGCTATGCGCCGCCTTACAGATCATCAATCATCTGCAAGACTGCGGCGACGATTATCGCAAACTCAACCGCGTCTATGTTCCACAGGACGCCTTGGCTGCGAGCGGCGTCAGCGTCGAGACGCTGGGTGCCGAGCGCGCGTCGCCGGCGCTTCGCGAATGTCTTAACCGGCTTGCCGCGCGCACCGAGTTGCTTTTAAGCGAGAGCGATGGCTTTGCCGCCGCGATCAACGACTGGCGGCTCGGTCTGGAAGTCGCCGTGATCAACACTTTGGCGCACCGGCTCACACGAATCCTGCGCCGGCGCGATCCACTGAGCGAGAAAGTTCATCTCGGCGACGTAGTCGAGGTTGCTAGCGGCACGCTGGTCGCCATTTTACGCGGCGCTTCGCAGCGTCTCGGCCGGCGGCTGTTTGCCACCGCGCACAAGTCGCGGGGTGCGTGAGTGGGCGAACCGACACAGGCGGCGGCGCGCGCCTCCGGCAGCTCGTTCTATACCGGCATGCGGATCCTGCCGCGCGCCCAGCGCGAGGCAATGTTCGAAATCTACGCCTTCTGCCGCGCCGTCGATGATATCGCCGACGATCCGGGCCCGCGCGAGCCGCGGCTTGCGGCGCTGGCGAAATGGCGGAGCGATATCGATGCGGTCTATGCGGTCGCGCCGACGCCGCTCGCCGGCCTGGCGCGGGCAGTGCGCGAATTCGATCTGCAGCGCGAGGATTTTCTCGCCATCATCGACGGCATGGAGATGGATGTCGTTACCGATATTCGCGCGCCCGATGGCGCGACGCTTGACCTTTATTGCGACCGGGTCGCTTGCGCCGTCGGCCGGCTTTCGGTGCGGGTCTTTGGCATGGCGCGCGAGACGGGATTGGCGCTCGCCCATCATCTCGGCCGCGCCTTGCAGCTGACCAATATCTTGCGCGATCTCGATGAGGACGCGGCAATGGGCCGGCTCTATCTGCCGCGCGAGGCGCTGCGCGATGCCGGGATCATCAGTACCGATCCGCATACCGCGCTGTCGCATCCGCTGCTCGATCATGCCTGCGGCGTCGTCGTCGCTCTGGCGAAAGCAGAGTTTGCCGCCGCCAATGCACTCATGGCGCGGACACCGCGCCGCATCGTGCGCGCGCCGCGCATTATGGCGCAAGCCTACCGGCTCATTCTCGACCGGCTGATCGCGCGGGGTTTTACGCCGCCGCGCGCGCCGGTGCGCCTGCCGCGCGCAAAAATCTTGCTCATCGTGCTAAGCAATCTCCTGTAATGGCCCGCACCGTCCATATTATCGGCGCCGGTCTCGCCGGCCTGTCCGCCGCCGTCAAGCTCGTCGCATTGGCCGATCGCGTCGTGCTGCATGAAGCCACCGCTTTCGCCGGCGGCCGCTGCCGTTCCTATTATGACGCGTCGGTCGGCATGACGATCGACAACGGCAATCATCTTCTGCTCTCGGGCAATCGCGCGGCGCTCGCCTTTGTGCGCGCGATCGGTTCCGGGCATCGCCTGATCGGTCCGCCGGCCGCCGAATTCCCGTTTGTCGATCTAGAAAGCCGCGCCCGTTGGACGCTGCGTTTCAATGACGGCCGTCTGCCGCTTTGGATTTTCGATGCCACGCGCCGCGTGCCGGGCACGCGCGTCGGCGATTACCTATCCTTGGCGCGGCTGTTGTGGCCGGGATCCGGCAAGACTGTCGGCGAAACGATTGCCTGCAAGGGTCCGCTTTACGCGCGGCTGATCGAGCCGTTCCTGCTCGCCGCGCTCAACATCGATCCGCCTGACGGTTCGGCCAAGCTCGCCGCGGCCGTGATCCGCGAGACGTTGGCCGCCGGCGGTCGGGCGTGCTGGCCGCTGATCGCACGCGATGGCTTGGCCGCGACTTTGATCGACCCGGCGTTGGACTATCTGCGCGCGCGCGGCGCGCTGATCCAGCTCGAGCATCAGCTCCGCGCGATGCGGTTCGGCGCGCAGCGTATCGAAGCACTCGATTTCGGCAATGAGATCGTTGCGCTTGCCGACAGCGATGCGGTGATCCTTGCCGTACCGCCTTATGCCGCCGCGTCGCTGGTCCAAGGCCTGATCGTGCCGAGCGAGTTTCGCGCCATCGTCAATGCGCATTTCCGCATCGACCCGCCGGCTGGCCAGCCGCCGATCCTCGGCGTGCTCAGCGCCACGACGCAATGGATTTTTACGTTTCCGGGCCGGCTGTCGGTCACGGTCAGCGCCAGCGACCGCTTGCTCGATACGCCGCGCGAGCAATTGGCGCAAACCATCTGGGCGGAAGTGGCGGCGGCAACCGGGCTGCCATCCACTGTGCCGGCTGCATTACCGCCTTGGCAGATCGTGCGCGAACGCCGCGCCACTTTCGCCGCAACCCCGGCACAGGATCAAAAACGCCCGGACGCGCAGACGCGCTGGCGCAATCTCTTGCTCGCCGGCGATTGGACAAATACCGGTTTGCCCGCGACCATCGAAGGTGCGATTCGGTCCGGCAACCGCGCCGCCGAACTCCTCGCCGCCAATACGCCGTTGACGACGGCGCCAAAGATTCCGCCAATGATTCCGCCATGACGGTGATGAGCGAACTCGATTCCCATATCGATTCCGCAACGCAGGCGCTGCTCGCGCAGCAGCACGCCGATGGGCATTTTCTATTCGAGCTCGAGGCGGACGCCACCGTCCCGGCGGAATATGTGCTGCTGCGTCACTATCTCGGCGAGCCAGTCGATGCGGCGCTCGAAAGTGGCATTGCCGACTATCTGCGTCGCAATCAAGGCGCGCATGGCGGCTGGCCACTTTTTTGCGACGGCGCCTTCGACATGAGCGCGACGGTGAAAGCCTATTTTGCGCTCAAGATGATCGGGGATCCGCCGCAGGCTGAACACATGCGGCGTGCGCGCGACGCGGTACGCCTGCGCGGCGGCGCCGAGCGCAGCAATGTCTTCACGCGCTGCCTGCTGGCGCTCTACGGCATTATTCCGTGGCGCGCGGTGCCGGTGATGCCGGTCGAGATCATGCTGCTGCCGAAATGGTTTCCGTTCCATCTCGACAAAATCTCATACTGGAGCCGCACGGTGATCGTGCCGCTTTTGGTGCTGATGGCGAAGAAGCCGTGCGCCCACAATCCGAAAGGGATCGGCATCACCGAGCTGTTTCTCGAGCCGCCGCAGCAGCTCGGGCCGACGCCGAAGGCGCCGCAGCAGAAGGCGTCGTGGTTCTGGTTCTTTCGCGTGGTCGACGATGCTTTGCGTGCGATCGAGCCGTGGTTTCCGAAAAGTATGCGCCAGCGCGCCATCGATCGCGCCGCCGCTTGGGTCGAGGAGCGCTTGAACGGCGAAGACGGGCTCGGCGCGATTTTTCCCGCTATGGCCAACAGCGTGATGATGTTCGCCGCGCTCGGAGTTCCGGCCGACGATCCGCGGCGCGCCATTGCGCGCAAATCGATCGACAAGCTGCTCGTGGTGCACGACGACGAAACCTATTGCCAGCCTTGCGTGTCGCCGATCTGGGACACCGGACTTGCCTGCCATGC
>CATPBC010000195.1 GCA_955652195.1 uncultured Xanthobacteraceae bacterium
ATTTTATGGCGCTTGCGGGTGTAATAGTGGACACGCTCGGTGGTGGTCGTCTTTCCGGCATCTATGTGGGCCATGATGCGGAATTTGCGATAATCCTCGATGGGGTGGGGGCGGGGCATGGGGGATAAATCCTTCGCTGTCGCCAGGTTCACCAGCGATAGTGCGAGAACGCCCGATTGGCTTCCGCCATGCGGTGCGTGTCTTCGCGCTTCTTTACGGCGTTCCCCCTGTTATTCGACGCATCGAGCAGCTCCGCCGAGAGTCGCTCGGTCATTGTTTTCTCGTTGCGCTCGCGGGCGGCGGAGATGATCCAGCGGATGCCGAGCGCCTGACGACGCGAGACGCGCACTTCGACCGGCACCTGGTAAGTGGCGCCGCCGACGCGGCGCGAGCGGACCTCGATCGAGGGCATGACATTGTCGAGCGCCTGTTGGAATACGGCGACTGGATTCTGCCGGGTCTTGCCTTCGATCATGTCCAATGCGCCATAGACGATATTTTCCGCCACCGACTTCTTGCCGGCGTGCATCACCGAGTTCATGAATTTGGTGACGACGACATTGCCGAACTTCGGGTCCGGCAGGATCTCGCGTTTATCGGCCCTGTGGCGGCGGGACATCGTCTCTCTTCCTTCGTCATGGCCGGGCAATAGTCGTTCGAAGAACGGCGTCGCTTCGCTCGCCTATGTGCCCCGGCCAACCACGTCTTTCTTTTTTCGTATCCGGCTCACGCCGGCCTCGAAACTTGCCTCTCGAGATCCCCGGGTCGCGCTGCGCTTGCCCGGGGATGACCCTCGCTTCGCTCAGGTCACTTCGGCCTCTTTGCTCCGTATTTCGATCGCCGCTGCTTGCGGTTTTTCACGCCCTGGGTATCGAGCACGCCACGCAGGATGTGGTAGCGCACGCCGGGCAAATCTTTGACGCGACCGCCGCGGATCATAACCACCGAGTGTTCCTGCAGGTTATGGCCCTCGCCGGGAATGTAACCGATCACTTCGAAACCGTTGGTCAACCGCACCTTGGCGACCTTGCGCAGCGCCGAATTCGGTTTCTTCGGCGTCGTCGTGTAGACGCGGGTGCAGACGCCGCGTTTTTGCGGGCTCTGCTGCAAAGCCGGCACCTTCTTCTTCGCGTGCTGCGTCACCCGCGGCTTGCGAATGAGTTGGTTGATTGTCGGCATTCCTCGTCTTCACTCCAAGTTAAGGCTTGCGCCCATTTGCGGCGCGCGCCTAGCGAATCCATCCGCGCAAAACCAAATCGCGCCATCCGCTTCCCGTCGCGGAGCGGCGCTTGGCCTTGGCAGAGGACCGCGCGGCAACGCGGTCATGCACCGATAATCTGACTTTCCGAAGTCAGAGGCAGCGTTTGAGCTTCCTTCGTCGAGGCGTCAGGCCGTGGCCGGCCGGCTTAGAAAGCGCTTACTTTCAACAGCTTATGCGGGCCAGGCAGCCGTTCCGACTGGCGAAGCTCACCGCCTGCCGAAAAGTGGGCGGTATGTATCGGCGCTACCGTCCCAAGTCAAGCCGATATGGGCATAAAAGCGCGATGGCGCAAGCATTTCCGCTCATTCCGCCGCCGGAGAGCGTTTGCGGTCGGATGCGCTTTGCTGTTTCGCCTGCCGTGCAAGGAGTCTTGGCTAGGCCGGCTCCAATCCGCTGGCGCGCATCAGCCGTTTTGCCTCCTCGGTTCGGGTAAAGGCGATGAAGCCCTCGGCAGCAACGGCCTGGCGCGTGCCGGACGACAGTCCGGCGGCATAGATAATGACATTTTGCAGTTCGGCCGGCAGCGGACCCACCAATTCCGCGCCCCTAACCGGCAGGATGGCAACGATCTGCTGCATGCCGAGTTCGGCCTCACCGCGGGCGACAAGCTCGGCTACCGGTTCACCGGTGCGCTTGGTCTTGGGCGCCATCTCCTCGGCAATGCCAAGCTTTGCCAGCAGCGCCGCGATATAGGCGCCGCTCGGTCCGTCGCTGTAAGCAATGGAGCGAGCCTGCAGCAGCGTGCGGCGCAAAGCGGCAACACTGCCGATATCCGGCTTTGGGGCGCCGGGGCGGATCGCGAGACCGACGGTCGAGCGCGCCATGTCTGCCGCGCTGCCGGGCGCGATCGCGCCTTGCTCAATCAAATCGTTAAGGTCCGGCCGCGGCAGAATGGCAATATCGAAGGTCGCGCTGGCCGCGATCGCCTGCTTCAACGCCGAGGTCAGCCGGAATTCGATGTCGATTGTCATGCCATGCGCATGTTCGAAGCGCGGCACGAGTTCAGCCATCAGCGGTCGCATGGCGCCGCCGCTGAGGATTTTGATTGCGTTTGGTACCGACACGATCGTCCCTCTGGCCGTCATCGCCGGGCTTGTCCCGGCGATAAAAGAAGAAAGGGCCGCCAAAGCGCGGCGGCCCTTCGATTCGCAGCGATCAGCGACGATTATTCCGCCGCGGGCAGCGCGGCCGGCTCGGCCGGCTCGGCCGCTACCTCCGCTTTCACCGCAGCTTCCTTCTCGCGTTCGGCGAGAATGAGCGCATCGCGCTTGATCGCGACTTCGCGGATCTTGTTCATCATCGCGCCGGTTCCCGCCGGGATCAGCCGACCGACAATGACGTTCTCCTTGAGCCCGTCGAGCGTGTCGGCCTTGCCATTGACCGCAGCCTCGGTGAGCACGCGCGTCGTCTCCTGGAACGATGCTGCCGAAATGAACGAGCGGGTCTGCAGCGACGCCTTGGTGATGCCAAGAAGCACCGGGTGCGCGGTGGCCGGCTTCTTGCCTTCCGCGACCACCCGCGCATTGACCTCGTCGAACTCGATCTTGTCGACCTGTTCGCCCTGGATCAGGTCGGTTTCGCCGGATTCGTCGATCTCGACCTTCTGCAGCATCTGACGCACGATCACTTCAATGTGCTTGTCGTTGATGCTCACACCCTGCAGACGATAGACGTCCTGGATCTCGTTGACGAGATAGCCGGCGAGCTCCTCGACCCCTTTGATCGCCAGGATGTCATGCGGCGCCGGGTTGCCTTCGACGATGAAGTCACCCTTCTCGATCACGTCACCGTCCTGCAAGTGAATGTGCTTGCCCTTGGGAACGAGATACTCCCTGGGCTGCTCATCCTTCTCCGCCGGCTCGATAGCGATGCGCCGCTTGTTCTTGTAGTCGCGGCCGAAGCGGACCGTGCCGGAGATTTCCGCGATGACAGCGGATTCCTTCGGTCGGCGCGCCTCGAACAGCTCGGCAACGCGCGGCAAACCGCCGGTGATGTCGCGCGTCTTGGCACTTTCCGTCGGAATGCGGGCGATGACGTCGGCCGACTTCACATGCGTGCCCGGATCGACCGAGATGATCGCGTCGACGGCCAGCATGTAGCGGGCCTCGCCGCCGCGACTCAGTTTGAGGATCTTGCCGTCCTTGCCCTTGATCACCAGCGCCGGGCGGAGGTCCTGCTGGCCGCGGGCTGAACCCGAGCGCCAATCGATGACGACACGCTTGGCGATGCCGGTGGATTCGTCGAGCGTCTCGGTCAGGGACTGGCCTTCGACCAGGTCCTCAAAGCCGATTGTGCCTTCGACTTCGGTCAGGATCGGACGGGTATACGGATCCCACTCGGCAATGCGCTGGCCGCGCATGATGTGGTCGCCGTCAGCCACCTTAAGCCGCGC
>CATPBC010000196.1 GCA_955652195.1 uncultured Xanthobacteraceae bacterium
ACGGGCTTCCTCGGTACGCGCGGCGGTAAGCTCGCGCACGATGTAATCGGCCAGCGGCGGCCCGATGGCGCCATCGATCTCGAGCACAATGGCGCGGTCGGCGGCCACGGCAGGCGTCGGCTGCACGGCAAACGCGGCCGCGGCCGCGGCCATAATTACGAGCATGGCGAGACGTATCGAAACGGTGCGCAAACGCATGATCCTTACTCAATCACCTCGTCGGCGGTGGCGAGCAACTGGTCCGGTATGTTCAGACCAAGCGCTTTCGCTGTTTTCATGTTGAGCACCAGATCGAACTTAGTTGGCTGCACAACTGGCAGGTTGGCCGGCTTTTCACCTTTGAGAACCCGGCCGACGTAAATTGCGGCACGGCGATAGGTATCGGGCAAACTCGCTCCATAGCTCATCAGCCCGCCGGCGACAGCGTATTCCCGCAAACCGTAGATGGCCGGAACGCCATATCGCACTGCCAACGCCACTATCCGGTCCCGCTGGCTGTCGAAGAACGGCTCGGCAGGCACCGCGAGCCCATTGACGCCGGCCTTCGGCAAAGATGCGAAGACTTCATCCAGGTCACCCTCAGTACTGGCATTGAGGACATGGACCGCAATGCCCAACGTTTTTGCGGCCGCGGACGCTTCTGATACATAAACCGGTGCGCCCGGATTCGATGGGTTCACCAAGTAGCCGATCACCGTTGCTGCCGGCAGCAGCTGTTTGAGGAGCTGAACGCTTTTCGCCGCTAACTCCGACGGCATGAGGCTCATGCCGGTGACGTTTCCCCCGGGCCGATTGAGACTCGCCACGAGCCCGATCCGGTCCGGGTCGATGGCGGCTGAGAAGACGATAGGAATTGTCTGGGTAGCAGCTTTGGCAGCAAACGCCGCCGGCGGCCCGCCTGCGGTAAAGAGTACAGTCACTTGAAGTCCAACGAGTTCGGCCGCCAGCGCGGGCAGCCGCTCGTAGTGGCCTTCCGCCCAGCGAAAAGCGACAAGCGCGTTCTGGCCCTCAATGAAACCGGCTTCGCGCAGGCCCTGACGAAATGCCGCGACGACTCCGGCCGATTCTCCGGGTGATCGACTGCTGAGAAATCCAATCACCGGCATTGCCGGCTGCTGCGCGCGCACTGCGAACGGCCACGCCGCCGCGGCGCAGATAACGCAAATAAACTGACGCCGTCTCATTGCCGCTCCCGCGCTCACGAACCCATGGTAGCCGGTCACACCGGCAGACTGGAAGCGGTCAGGTGGGAACGCGAAAGTCGCCGAAACAGCTCAATCGCAGCAAAAATCGAACCGGGTGTCTGCCGGTTTCGGCGGCGGGTTTAAACGATGCGTCGGCTGAAGCGAAATGGTTTTAGGTTGAATCGCCATTTCGCTTTAGCTCATTGTTTGAGCATGATCTTTTCCGAAAACCGGTTTCCACTTTTCGGGATCATGCTTTAGCGATGCGCGCAAAAGATCTTACTGCTCACCGCCGTACTTGATGCCGAGATCGCGCTGAATCATCAGCCGGATGAATGGATCGGGATCGTCGCCGAGATAATCATTTGCATTGTAAAGCGGGCCACAATGGAAAAAATTCGCGCCACGGCAGTGCTGCGCCGTGCCCGCCACAACGGTCGGCGGCGTGCCGGCATGCGGATGTCTTAACTTGTGGCCAGCATCGGCGCTCGGCGCCTGCAAGACGGACAAGATGACGGACAAGAAGATCGCGGCGATCAGAAGCTTGAGAGTTCGTAACGTCATAGCAGCGGAATTCATATCGGCAGAAGTCATATCCGCAGAAGCCATATCAGCATTGGTCGATCGCATTCACGCGCACAGTCTAACACTCTGGCGGGTGTGTTATTCCGCGGGCGGGCAACTTTGGGGCAACACCCTCGACTGAAAAAACAAGGAGCCCCGACCGGTCGACCGGATGCGGAGCTCCATGGCCTGACGTGTCATGACACTGTTAAGCCAAGCCCAAAACAACGCCGCACCGGCTCGTCGGTTCCATCCCCTATCCTCATTCGGCCAAGACAATACGGACGAGATCGGCCGTGTTCTTGGCCCCCAGCTTTTGCAAAATGTTGGCGCGATGAAATTCGACGGTGCGCGGGCTTATTCCCAGTCTTTGCGCGGCCTCCTTGCTTGAGGCTCCCGTGACT
Source organism: uncultured Xanthobacteraceae bacterium (assembly GCA_955652195.1). Classification (GTDB taxonomy): domain Bacteria; phylum Pseudomonadota; class Alphaproteobacteria; order Rhizobiales; family Xanthobacteraceae; genus BOG-931. The sequence continues at coordinate 2,153 of CATPBC010000196.1, forward strand.
ATCCGGGCCAGAACGGCTTGTTCACGCGGCGTCAGCGTTGTCAGCTTGGCGGACTGGTGCATCGCCGCACCGACAACCTTGAAGTCTTGTTTTGACGAATTGGGCCTTCCGGCTTCATGGGTTTCGATGACTTCCCAAGAGCCATGGCGAAGCGCCGCTGTCAGCTGATGAGTGCGTGCTGCATCGAGAACTAAAGTAGAGTCGCTGTCCTGCAATGAAAATGAACAGACCACAATCATCTTCGTGCCAGCGATCGCTTCGTCGAGTTTCCTTTCCAATTCCCTAAACGCTGTCGAATCCGTCTTTTGCAGCCACGCGCTAGTTCCGTTGGCGCGCAAGCCGACATAGCCGTTGGAAATGGCCTTTTCAAGCTGCTCACGGAACCGCTGGACCACGGCAGCAAGTTCAAACTTGCCGTTTTTTGTAAACCACTGCTCTTGTGATGTTAGTTCGATATCGCCTTCCGACAAGTGGCGATCAAAATCAGAGATGCCGCGTCGCAATACGTCCAATGCATCTTGTCGCGTTATAGACGGTTGCAATATCCATAAGCAGAACTCTTTGTTTTCCAATCCGGCCCTGAAATATGGGACCATCGTGTCCAACAAATCCTGTTTCGTTTCGTAAAACAGACAAAGATGTGTGCCCCAGGGGATGCTGCCCTGCACTATGATGCCGGTCGGCCTAGGACTATCGTTCAAGGAAACGCGCTCCAACGCGCCCAACTTGATAGTCGCACGAAAAGGCGTCGCGTTGGAGGTCTATTTGTCCCGCTTAGCGCGTTCCAGCAGGGCCTCGATTTCCACGGCTTTCGCCATCAACTCGTAACCTGCGACTTCCAGGGCCCCAGCTATTTGCTGTCTGAGGCCAGCGATTCTCGCGCAGCGAAAGCAGTCGTCCGCCTCACGCACAAGACGCTCCGCATCGTCAGCGGTGGCCGCGTGATGCGGTTCGGAAAGGCCAACCGCTGCATCTCTCAGCAATCTAGCACTTAGCGAAACGATCAACTCGCGCAGGTGTCGATTTTCTGATTTTAGAGACTGCAACTCAGATTCTTGTTTGCCGGCCATTTAGCTTTGATTGCAGAAAAGCCGCCCTGAGCGATATTTGGGTTTCTCCTCTATCTTGCGACAGCTAGTACTTTTACCGGATTCCCCAATATCCAGTAATTTTACCTGCAAAATGACAGTCGACCAGACAATAAAGTGCGACGCGCAAACTATTTTCGCTTTGTGAGCAAGGCCGTCTAATTTGCTCACTTCAGTTCGCCGGTCTCGATAGCGGTCTCGATCGGCTTAGCGGTCGAGGAGCAAGCCTACTTGCCTTCGTTCCAGATATCCGCGGCGAGCTTCCAATTCTTGCCGACCTTCTCCCAGACCACGACGTATTTGCCGGTGACCTCCTTCGGCGGCGTTTCTTTGGTCTTTAAACTGAAGGTCCCGATCTCGCGCGCCGCAGCAGGTCCCAAGCGCTTGACATCGAGCGTCGTGACTTTCGGGTCGCTGACCTGCGCCGCCATGCCCTTCCACATCGCGCCGATCGCCGCCCTGCCCTTCACCATGGCAGAGCCAGGTGGAAACGCGGCCGCATCGACGGTGTACAGCGAGGCCACGCCATCGAAATCGCCTTTGTTGAAAAATTCCACCCACTTGGCATTGGCGGCTTCGATATCCGCCCTCTGGGCAACGGCTGGCGCGATCAGTCCGACAGAGAAAGCAATCGCCAGTGCAATCTTGCGCATGATCAACCCCAGTTCTTTTGCTTTATGTCCGAACACAATACACAGTACCACATCGCTGGATGACCGCCCTGTTGGCCGTCAGAGTGACGATTGACCGCCAATGTCGGCGATGGATCAAATTAGAGTCAGGCTACGCGACAAATAGAATTCTTTCACGCGCCAGATTGACCCGCGCAAATCATTGGTGGAATAGACTTCGTGGATTTCGCCAGGAGGCGATGGTGAAGCGCAGCCTTGTGCGGATACTCGCAGCGCTGGCCTTGTCTTGCGCCGCGTTATCTTGCGCCGCCCTTGCAGTCGCGGCCGAGACCTTTCCCTCGAATGTCATCCGCATCTTTGTGCCTTTTTCGGTGGGCACACCCTCTGACATCATCAGCCGCCTGATCGCCACTGAGCTGTCGGAGAGCGAAGGCTGGCGAGTAGTTGTGGAAGATCGCCCTGGCGCGGTCGGCACGATCGCCGGCAGCGAGGTTCTCAGGCAGGCCGCCGACGGTCATTCGCTCTATCTGATGAACGCGCCGGTCACTGCCGCGCCGGCGCTGCTACCGAACATGTCCTATGACTTGATCCGCGATTTTGCACCGGTGGTGCGGATTTCAACGTCCTACAACGTGCTGGTCGTCAATCCATCGGTTCCGGCGAAATCGATTGCCGAACTCGCGGCGCTGCTCAAAAGCCGCCCTAACGAACTGGCGTTTTCCTCGGCCGGCTATGGCTCGCCCGCCCACCTCATCGGCGAATTGTTCATGCAGCAAACGGGCGTGCGCGCGCGACACGTTCCCTATCAGCAGTTTCCCCAGGCGACGGCGGATCTTCTCAACGGCACCAATCAATTTATGTTCATCGCCATCACGCCGGTTATCGGCCTCATCCAATCAGGCAAGCTGCGCGCGCTGGCCGTCACCGCGCCGCATCGCATTGCGATACTGCCGGATGTGCCCACGGCGATGGAGGAGGGATTTCCCGGTTTGGTGGTGGAAAATTGGCTAGGTTTTGCCGTGAAGAGCGGCACCGCGGACGCAATCGTGTTGCGCCTGAACGAGGCAGTGAACAGAGCATTGGCGAAGCCAAATGTTCGCGAGGCCATCGATCACATGGGCGCGGAGCCGATTGGCGGAACAGCCGCGGAATTTGGTCAAATCATTAAATCAGAAGTGGCGCACTGGACCAAGGTGGTGAGGGATTCCGGCATCGAGATGAAGGAATGAGAATTTTCGGCTTCTCGCCTTTTTAAGATGCAATAAACATAGCTGGCTGCTCACCGATCAGGTTCGGCCGTACTTCCAACAAGCGAAATAAGTTCTCGTCGCTTCACCGGCGGAAACTCCAATCTGGACGCTAATCCTAGCGCAACAGCGCCCATATGAAGATCGCGGTCGCAGCCAGCCCAAGCGCCGTACGAACCGCATGCAGGTTCGACCATTCTTGTATGAGCTTACGGCTATGGGGACCTGCACCGGCTGGATCGATCGCCATGAGCTCGTTGTTCGTCGGCATAATGACGAAGATGGTGTAGGGCCAATTGGCAACGAGCACCAACGCACCGACCAGCCAAAGCCAGACACCGGTTTGCCACCATGCCAGTATTCCCAAGACGAAACCGATCACGGCAAGTGAGGCTTGCATGATGAAGCCGCGCTTGTAAGCGGGTTTCCATTCAACAAGCAAGGATCGATCGTCGAGATGCAGCCGCGCCGGCTGCTCGGCGAAATTGACGTAGAATGCCGCCCCGAAGAAAATTGCAGCGGCAGTCAATGCGAACAGGCCGACGATCATGGCGACTGATCCGAATGTGTTTAGCGCCGATGCGCCAACAAGATCACCGTTTTGCGCAGCCACATGTGTTGCTCCAGTGACTGAAAACTGGTTGACACGCACACCTTATGAACGACCTTGGCGCCGCCGTGTTCCCGTCTACGTGGGATTCAGAATCATGCGAAAGACGGCGCGCTGCCGATCTTTCGCCCGGTGGCACAATTGACGACCGCGACGATGCGAACGCGTGACCGCAATCTGCACCGGAGGCCACGGCTCTGTTCTAGGACCTGTCAACCTTCGCGGCTGTAGCTCTCATAGAGTTTCACTGCATTGTCCCAGCGGATCGCTTCCATGAATACATCAACATAACGCGCGGCCGCCGCACCATAGTCCATATGATAGGCGTGCTCATACATGTCGAGCACCAGCACCGGCCGGCCACCGGCCAGCGTCGTTGTGTGATCGGCGGCCCATTGGTTGACGAGGCGCTTGTCACGTGGCGAGTAGGCAAGGATCACCCATCCCGATCCGCCGCCCTCGGCTTTTCCCATGGCAGAAAATTCGCCGCGCCAGCGCTCGATGCTGCCAAAATCTCGGGCGATCGCGTCGGCAAGCCCGCCCTTAGGCGCACCACCGCCGCCGAGGCCGTCGAAATACACTTCGTGCAGGACCATCGAGTTGAAGGCGACGAGCTGCTCGCGCTTCAAACCGTTGACCATGAAATTGGGTGCTTTCGAAAAGTCGAGCTCGGCAAGCTGGGTGCCGATCGCGTTCAGCCGCTTAACGGCGCCGACATAGTTGTTCTCATAGTGACTCACGAGGACTTTCTCAGAGATACCATCGATAGTCTTGGGATCGAGCGAAAGCGGCTTTGGTTCGTAGGTCATGGCTTTAGCTCCCGTTTGCGTCGCGGTCTGCGCGAGCGCAGAATTTTCCATCAGCGTTGCGGCCGCCGCGCCGGTCGCGAGCAATCCCGCAGCTTGAATGAAGTCACGTCGTTCGATTACTTCGTTCATTTTCATCCTCCTTTAAGCGTGTTTGCGTCGCATCGCCCCGACTCGATCTCGTCCGCGGGTTGATGGACGGTATTGCGATTGGGGTTTTCTCCCATGACAAGATCGGCGGGGGCGCCGAACGCCAATAACAACCAGCGCAGCTTGTGTGCCGAGACGAAAATGCGGATTGTTTGGAGAAGTTGAGAGGCGCCTTCCATCCATGCGCAATCTCCTCGACGAATCGAGCGCTGCGCAGTGCTTGGACGGAGACCGTCTGCCGGGGAGACTGCATTTCCCCGTGTCGGTAAATTAATGACCACGCTATGCAGAAGCAAGGCCCGCGGCGACCAGTGCCACTGAGCCCACCTTCTCGGCTTCCGTCGGCAACCACACCATACTGAATAGGAATTCTGGGGCTTCCGGATGCTCAGCGACGGCACGCCGAGCCCGGACTAAGCCAACTATCGGGTGCATTCTTGGATGATCGCGTCGGCAGCAGGCTATGTTCGTGGAATGGCGTCAGCCCGTCACGCCTGCGAGAATCTTCACACCTCCTGAAAGACGTCGATCTCGAGCGCACCAGGAAATAGGTTGCGCCAGGTTTGCAGATAAACCTGCATACGCGGATCGCTGGCAATGCGCTGGCGGCTTAGTTCCCAGTCCTCCTGCGCCTCGTATTCGATCTCCTGCACGAATTTCATCTGATCGTCGACGTTCTGTAGGAGGCGGACCTCGGCTTTGCCGAACATCTGATAGAACGGCGTCGCCGCTTTGATCATGGCAATAAGCTGCGTCGAATCTGAAGTGGGCAGCGTAAACCGCAGCTGCAGCGTGCGCCGGACCTTGGCTTCCTCGTTGCTCATTGGCTTTTACCCAAGCTCGAAATGACGGCTCACCAGAACCAACGCCCTGCGGGCATTTGCGTCGCAGTTTATTTGCAAGTCTATTTGAAAGTCTCGCGGAACCGGTGTTCCGGATAAACGCCAAGAATTTTCAGCGATTTTGGCTGCGAGACGAATTCAAGCTCCTCCAGCGCCAGTTCGAGCGCGCGCTGCTTCGGATGACCCTCGACATCAGCATAAAATTGCGTGGCGGCAAAGCTGCCGTCGACCATATAGCTTTCCAGCTTGGTCATGTTGACGCCGTTGGTGGCGAAGCCGCCGAGCGCCTTATACAGCGCCGCCGGAATGTTGCGCACCTGAAATATGAAAGTGGTGATGACGCGCTTTTCCTTGCGGCTCGCCCATTTCGGCTCGCGCGCCAGCACGATAAAGCGGGTGGTGTTGTGCCTGGCGTCGGCGACGTCCTTTTTGAGGATGCGCAGCCGATAGATTTTCGCCGCCAGCTTGGTCGCCAAGGCAGCACGCGTGACATCGCCTGCTTCGGCCACTTCGCGCGCGGCGCCGGCGGTATCGGCGGCGACGACCGGCTTGACGCCGAGTTTACGAATGACGTTGCGGCACTGGCCGAGCGCGTGGATATGACTCTCGACCGTCTTGATCGTGCGCAGCGTGGCGCCTTTGGAGGCGACGAGCTGATGCTGCACCGGCAGGAACCATTCAGCGACGATGTGCAGTCGGGAGGCCGGCATCAGGTGATGGATGTCCGCCACCCGGCCAGCCGATGAATTGTCGATTGGGATCATGGCCAGCGCGGCGC
>CATPBC010000197.1 GCA_955652195.1 uncultured Xanthobacteraceae bacterium
AAGCCGAACGGTCGCGGACAGTTCAGAGGTATCCCCACAGGAGGAATCGCCATGGTGCAAACACTAAGCGATGAGGTACGCGCGTGTTATCAGCATACTAAGGACTGCGCGCGAAAGGCTGCCGCTCAATCGGATCCGACCATGCGGCAAAGCTTTTTAGATGCGCAACAAGGTTGGTTGAAGCTAGTGCGGCGCCTCGCCGCCGCACCCGAGCTCGAAGGCAACTAGTTTGCCGCGGCCTGATGCCAAATCCCCGATGGCACGCCTCATCTTCGTCAACCGCTATTTCTTCCCCGATCACTCCGCGACCAGCCAAATTCTTTCCGATCTGACGTTCCACTTGGCGGCGGCCGGCCATGAAGTGCACGTCCTGGCATCCCGGCAGATCTACGACGAGCCCGATGCCGCGTTGCCCGCTCGCGAAACCGTCAACGGAGTAAACGTGCATCGGGTCGCTTCGACGCGATTTGGCCGGACCGCTTTGCCGGGACGGGCGCTCGATTATCTATCGTTCTACCAATCGGTGCGCCGTCGTCTCGGCGCAATCGCGCGGGCGGGCGACATTGTCGTCGCGAAGACCGATCCGCCGCTGCTTTCGGTAGTCATTGCGGCGGCGACGCGGCGACGCGGAACACGTCTGGTCAATTGGTTGCAAGACATTTACCCGGAAACCGCGACCGTTCTGGGTGTACCGTTGATCCGCGGTCCGGTTAGCGCGGCTCTGCGAGCGCTGCGCAATCGCGCCTTGCGCGGCGCTGACGCCACCGTTGTGGTTGGTGAATTGATGGCGCGCCAGATCGAGGCCTTGGGCGTCACGGCGGCGCGGGTCCATGTCATTGCTAACTGGTGCGATGACGCGACGATCAGACCAGTTGCGCTAACCGACAATCCGCTGCGTGAGGCCTGGCAATTGGCCGGCAAATTCGTCGTCGGCTATTCGGGCAATCTCGGCCGTGCCCACGATTTCGCGACGGTGCTCGCGGCGGCGGAGCGGCTGCGCAACGAACCACGCATTGTTTTTCTGATGATCGGCGGCGGTAAACGTTTCGAAGACCTCGTCAGAGCTGTCAAACTGCGCGGCCTTGAACGTTCATTCCAATTCAGAACCTATCAAGACCGCGCCATGCTGCCATATTCCTTGGGCGTTGCCGATGTGCACTGGCTGTCGCTTCATCCACGCCTTGAGGGTCTGATCGTTCCCAGCAAATTCTACGGCATTGCCGCGGCAGGCAGGCCGATTGTGATGATCGGAGACGGTGACGGAGAAATCGCGCGGCTGGTGCGGCAGCATCGCTGCGGGATTACCATTAAATGGGCGCGCGCGCGCGGCAAATGCTCGACGCACGGTTCACTCGGCGGCGAGCACTTGAGCAGTGGAGCCTACTACTCGAGCAGTTGCCTTAAGTCTTGCAGTAAAGTCAGCGTCGGCCGGTATTGCGTCTAAGGGAGGGAAAACAAACACAATATTCGAGTTGGATACCTCCGAGGTTGAAAGAACTAATCCCGGCTCGTACCTGAGCCGGGAATCCCAAAGGACAAGTCGAAGCCGGCCGATAAGTGCAGCTAGTCTCAGGGCGAGATCCATGAGGGCGGCTGGTCCATGCATAGCACTCGCCTGCCGCCACGGCGTTACCCGAACGTTACGCGCAGCGGTTGCGTGTTAGCGGTCGCGCACTTCTAGACGATCCGGACCGCTATTCTCAAACGACTGATCTCCAACAAAGCAGACCGATATGCCCGGAGGGATGCTCGGGACCGAGCGACCGTTCGGCCAAAAAACCAGATCGGTTCGAGGCGGGCATTGGCTGGTTTCCGGGTAAGGATGTGCCGGTGTCCCATCGTGCTTAATGGAAGGCTCAGTTTGAGAGACTGTGCCGGTAACATCGTCTTTAGGGTGGTTAGTTTGCTTCATCGCAATGGCCGCGATGCCGACAATAACAATCGTGAAGAGCACCAGCCAATCGCGCGGTCCCAATTTTCGGACGTAGCTTTTCTCAAACATTTTCAGATCACCCCAACTCCACCCATAGTCCCTTTTTTAGAAAGACGCGAGGGGTAGGCGAATGGCATTGCAGCGTCGGTCAAGATCAAAACTCCGACGCGCGGCCTTCGTATGATCCACCCAGCTCATTTGCGCGCGTCGCCAGCCGGCGTGGATTGCTGTTGCAGCTCCTTCAATTTTTTTTGCAGAGAGGGCAGGCTCGCGGCCGCGGCGCAATTGGCCTGATCGGTAGTCGCCTGTTTTTGCACCTGCGCCCAGCGCGCGTCGGCGTCCTGTTTATTCCACGGACGCCTAGTTTCCGGATTGAACACTCCCTGCATGACGAAATTGTCGAGTGAGCGACGATAATCTTGCAGATTGAGGACGCGATCGCGGGGGTCGAAATAGAAATTGGTGCCGTTCAGTTCGCTGCAATGGCGCAGGCCGGCAGCGAAGTTTCGCTGCGCCAATTCTGCCTCCCAAATTTGTGCCTTGAGATCGTTGAGAGCGGTTGCGTCTTGCGCATGGAGCAGGCCCGTAACAGCCAATGCAAGAGGCGCTGCCCACGAAATCGAGCGTATCATTTCCCACTCCGAACGCGTGGAATGCCTGAGGAATTCTATATCGTTGGGCAAGTATTCGTCACAAATCCATGCGGGCCCCCGACAGTGAACGGAAACGCGAATGTCTCTTTTTGGTCCATCGACGCACATGACGACTACTATTTGTTATTTCCACCTTTTTGTCGGAAGCAGACATTCGCCAGCGCTGGTGGCGTCTAGCTGGTGGTAATAATCCCTGAGCAGGAACGGCAATGAGGAGCGGAAACAACTCCTTCGGATGTGATTTGCCGCTTGGCAAACGGTGGCCAGATAGTTTTTGCTCTAAACGTCGAATTACAAGACGTACCCTCACCGCTGAAGTGCCCTAATTCGCCACAATGCGCTGCTAAATTAATGCACATTCGCTCTGCTGGGGACATGGCTATTGCGCAACACGGTTCATTCGAATTGGCGCGTTCGGATTGTTATCGTTGGCCTCGGCACAACACTCGCCATGACGGTGCCGGACCTGGCCCGCGCCCAAGGATTGTTTGATTTTTTCTTCGATATTTTTCAGTCGCGCTCGCCGCCGCAACCACAACAAAACGCTTATCCGGCACCGCCCCCTAACGGTTTGGGGCGCATTGCGCCAGTCCCATTAGGGCAAGAAAGCGTTACCGAACGTAGCGGCAGCACCGGTCACTCGGTCGCATTCTGCGTACGGCTTTGTGACGGACAGCATTTTCCATTGGAACAATTGGTCAATGGAACGCCCGCAGAAACCTGTCGAGCGATTTGTCCTTACAGCAAGACTAAAGTGTTTTTTGGCACTGAAATCGGCGCTGCAGTCGGACAGGATGGGCAGCAGTACGCGGGTCTCGACAATGCTTTTTTGTACCGCAGGCAACTCGTGGCGAACTGCAGCTGCAACGGGAGAGATGCATTCGGCCTGGCCTCGTTTGATGTGAAGCGCGATCCAACCCTGCGGCCCGGCGACATCGTCTCGACCAAGGAGGGCCTGCTAGCTTATACCGGCAGATCCGCACAGGGCGCGACCTTTACGCCCGTTAACCCGGCGACACTTCCCGTCAATGTAAGGCCGACGTCGTCACCGGTTCGGCCCGCTCCAAGCTCGGATTTGATCGCTGACGATGAGCCGGGCACAATTGTCAGACCGGAACAGCGCCAACTTGCGAATCCGTCAGCCAGGTAATCGCTGGCGTTAATCGCAGGCCGTTACTCGCAGCCATGGTGCTTTCGGATCAAATTGGTCGATCCAGCGTACACTGACTGATACGACTAAAGACCGTATCGTATATGTCACCGCGGAGCGACTTGAGGAATAATGCGCGCTGGTGGGTGGATCGCCCGCGGCGCGGGAGGAGAAGGAGCCTGGGCTCTGGTTTCCTGCGCAGCCTCCTGCAGCGCCGCGATATTGCGGCTTATTTGATCTTGCGCGGCGGCGATCTGCTCTTGCGTGGCGGCGAGTTGCCCCAAATTGCGCCGTGCAATCGCGACATCGACGGCTATCAGCTTCATCTGCTGCATCAACTCGGACGAAGCTGTGGCCTCAGGCGACCTCTTCGCATTTTCTGCGGGCAGCAGCCAGGCCAGCGATGGAGCCGAGGTCCTGGCGAACTCTTTTGCCTGCTCACCATAAGATTGCCAGGCCAGCGTGAGGCCGACACCAATCAGGACTACCGCAACAAAACGAGCGAGCGATCTAAACATGCGCGTGCCGATCGACGGCCTGCTCATCGCGTCGTGACGGTAGTCCCTCTCCACGGTTTGCTTGCTTAAATCGCGTTCGTCATCGAGATCGCGAGCGAAATACGCGCGCTCATCCGACTGCTCACCAGGAACCAACGGCGCAGCGGAGGACACCATTTGTTTTGATCTCCCGCTCAAAGCGGCGCCCACCTCGGCCTAAATGATCGCGTTTTGAGACGTTGAAAGGCAGAATGCGCTCGAACATGCTTTCTGATGATTGATGGAGATGGCGCAAATGATCGCGCCGGCCGCAGTCCTGCGTCGGCCCGCCGCAACACGTGTCTCAGCCCGCTCAAGCCTGCTTCGGGCCTGCGCGCATCTCCTGACGGCGCGATCCATCGACCCGGCTGGCCCGATGCCGCTGTGGCCAATCTGGAACCACGGCTCTCGCGTAGACGCACGCGGATAGACCAGCGCCACGGCTTCGCGGCGGACATACGCACAAGTCGAACGAGTCCCTCTGAAAGCAGAAGCAAGACCAGTACTGCCGCCCCGGTCAGACTTATTGATCCGAGCTTTGGTCCATCCGTGGAGTTCAGTCGCGCCGCATCGTTCTCACCCGATACAATCGAAAAGCTCGACGGCAATTGTTCTGCGGTGGTCGCCTCACGTTCAGGGGCATAGCCGCTGCTGCTGGCCATGGGCTCGCGCGTGTTCAAATCTATGGATCTTGGGAGATCGATCCAGCGTGCGGCAAAATCCAGTCCTGGGTGCTCGCCAACCGAAGCGTCTGGCACGAGCGTTTCTGAACCGGTTCTCGGTGTGGCCGTTCGCTCCGCAGGCGCTGCTTGTACGGTTGCGCTCGGCGATGATCCTTGCGTGGGTGGTTCGCTAGCATGTTCGTCCTGCAAGGCCGGATCTCGTGAGGTCCCATTGGTGAGGGAATGGGTCTGCATGCCTTGCGCATGCAGGTACCAACAGTGGCGATTGTTGGTTCGATCGACACGATAGTACCAGTGCAGGCCCGGCGGCGCCGATGCACCGGGCTTCATCCTGCACTCATCGACCGTCGGCTCGGCGATGCTTGCATGGCTCGTCAACAGGATCGTTGCCGGCATTAGCACCAGAAACGCCGACAGGATCGTTGGTTTCAGCATTGATCCCCCAATACGCTGTACTCAAGCCCCAACATTGAGTCGCGAATCGCGTGAACTATCCTCACGTGCATTAGGGCGTCAGTGAGTTGGCATTGTGAAATTCGCGACGACAGACAAGCCATCATTTCGCCCAACGTGCGGCGCGACGCGCCAAACGTTGACCGCCGTCGACTGTCGTCTGAAGGAAAATGGCCGCAGATTCGCGAAGGGCCGCGGTCGAAACGCGCGCGGTTTAAGCCAAATCGACGGCAAAGCGTTTGAGATCGCCGAGCGAGCAATAAGTCAGCGCCGCCTGGTGGGTGGCGCGCAGG
>CATPBC010000198.1 GCA_955652195.1 uncultured Xanthobacteraceae bacterium
GAACGGACGCCACATCCCGACGCGGTTTCGCTTTTACTGTTCCGGGCTGGTTCGCAGCGGCGGAAGGCTGTGCCGCTGTCACTTGTTACCCGGATCGAGGATATCGACTGTCGCAGAATCGAGGTCGCGGACGGGCAGCATCTGCTGCAATACCGCGACCAGCTGATCCCGCTGCTTGGCATCGATATGCAGAGCGGGCCGAAAAAGGAAGGCGCGCACCCGATCCTGGTGTTCTCGTCCCGCGGCCGTACGATGGGTCTCGCGATCGATGAGATAATCGACATTGTCGAGGACAAGCTCGATATCAAGCTGGTAGACGATCGACCGGGCGTACTCGGATATGCCGTTATCGGTGGTGTCACGACCGAAATTATTGACCTCAGCTGCTTGCTGCCTTCTGCATTTGAGGACCGGTCCTACCGGCCCGCTTGGGCGCCAGCGAAATCGTCTGGCGCCATTCTGCTGATCGACGATTCAACTTTTTTTCGTGAGCTACTGACGCCGGTGATCGAGGCAGCCGGTTACCAGGTTTTGGCGGTGCACTCGGCAACGGAAGCGCTGGCTGCACTGAGATCGGGCACCCGATTCGACCTCGTGGTGAGCGACACAGAACTGCCGGACATGGACGGTTTCGCCCTGGCGCAGGCGATGAGGCAACTGCCGAGCGCCGAAGCCATTCCGATCATCGGCGTTGCCGAGACCATATTGGCCGACGCCGTCGAACGCGGCCGCGCCGCGGGAATCCGCGACTTCGTTGCCAAGTTCGATCGCGCCGGTTTAATCGCCAGTATAAAAGCGCACACCGGTCAGCTCGGCCGGGCGGCATGACAGCAGGGATGCATCGGGCCAATGACTGATTACGTTACCTTCACAGCCGCTGGTCAGTTGTTCGGTTTGCCGCTCGACCGGGTTCAAGACGTTTTCACGGTAACAAGCATCACACGCGTGCCGCTGGCAGGTCCGGAGATCGCCGGCGTGCTCAATCTGCGCGGGCGCATCGTCACAGTCATCGATCTCGCCAATCGGCTTCAGTTGCAATCATCGAGGGATAACGTGGCAAGTATGGTGATTGGACTTGAGCTGGGCGCCGAGTCGTTTGGAATTCTGGTGGATAGCGTGACTGAAGTGCTCAGCCTGCCAGACGGCGAGCGCGAGGCAAGTCCGATCAATCTTGACCACAAACTAGGCGGCGTATCGGCCGGAGTGTTCCGCCTGGATCAGGCGCTTCTCGTGGTGCTTGATGCGGACCGGATATTGGATATCCGCAGCCGAGCAGCTGCGGCCTAAAAACGATCGGTTGGAACACCCTACTGTGAGGGCTAGAACACCATGAAAACGTGTTTGATTGTTGATGACTCCAGTATTATCCGCAAGGTCGCGCGGCGAATTCTGGAAGATCTCGAGTTTCAGATTCTCGAAGCCGCGGACGGCGAGCAAGCCGTCGAGACTTGTCAGCGCGAACTTCCCGACGCGATTTTGCTTGATTGGAACATGCCGAAAATGGACGGCTATGATTTCCTGCGCGTGCTGCGTGGCCTTCCCGGCGGCGAGCGACCGAAAGTGGTATTCTGCACCACCGAGAACGACGTCGCACATATCGCGCGGGCGCTCCAAGCTGGAGCCAACGAGTACATCATGAAGCCGTTCGACAAAGACATCGTCGAAGCAAAGTTCCAAGAGATCGGTCTGATTTGAAGCTGGTGCAGTGCCATCAACAGCAACTGAAAACCGCGCGTATGCGTAATGTTCTCCCAATCAGCTGTGGGCCAGTGTCGGCAAAATGCCTGCCGCTGCGGGGCGTCGGCAGCGTGGGCATTGTTCCCGGAATTGCCTCGTGACGCCGCTCGATTACGATTTTTTGCGTAAATGCCTCAAGCAACAGTCGGGCCTCGCGCTATCGGCTGACAAGCATTATCTCGTCGAAAGTCGTCTGCTGCCGCTCGCCCGCAACGCAGGATTCAAGACCCTCGCCGAATTCGTGCGAATCCTCAAAACCGGCCGCGACGCGGGCCTCATGGCCTCCGTAGTCGAAGCGATGACGACAAATGAATCGTTTTTCTTTCGTGACAAGGCGCCGTTTGAGCATTTCCGCCGCACAATCATCCCGATACTGCTCGCTGCGCGGCGCAAAACCGGTGTGATCCGCATCTGGTGTGCGGCTACCGCCGGCGGGCAAGAACCCTATTCACTCGCTATATGCCTCAAGGAAATGGCAAACGAAATCGCCGGATGGCAGATTGAACTACTCGCGACCGATCTATCAACCGAGGTACTGGATAGGGCGCGGCGGGGCCTTTACAGCCAATCCGAGGTGCAGCGCGGCCTGCCGGTCAAGCTTCTGATCAAGTATTTCACGCAAGCCGGCGAGCTGTGGCGGATCGCTCCGGAAATTCGTGCCATGGTCAAATTCCGTCGCCTAAATCTCGTTACCGATTTCGCGGCGCTCGGAACGTTTGACGTAATCTTTTGCCGGAATGTCCTGATCTACTTCGATCAGGAGACGAAAAGCGACGTGCTCGACCGCTTGGCCAGAGTAATATCGAGCGACGGCTATCTCGTGCTTGGCGCGGCAGAAACGGCCGTTGGCCTGACCAATGCGTTCGCAATGGTGGCCGATAAACCCGGCCTTTACACGCCTAATCAAAGCAGCTCGCGCCCGCTGGCGCAGCAGACGCCGTATCCTCGGCCGCGCCTTGTGGCGATTAGCGGCGGCCGCTGACGGGCCTTGGCCGCCAGAGTGATCTGCCTAAGCAAAACCCCGGCGACCGGCCGGGGTTTTGGATAGTAAGGCGAGGAAGACCTCAGGCCGGTATTTTTGCTTCGTCTTCCGAGGGTTCCCGCAGTACATAACCGCGTCCCCAGACCGTTTCGATGTAATTCTTACCGCTAGAGGCGTTGGCGAGCTTTTTGCGGAGCTTGCAGATGAACACATCAATGATTTTCAACTCCGGCTCGTCCATGCCGCCGTAGAGATGGTTGAGGAACATCTCCTTGGTCAGGGTTGTACCTTTGCGCAGGCTCAGGAGTTCCAGCATCTGGTACTCCTTGCCGGTGAGGTGTACGCGCGCACCGTTCACCTCGACGGTCTTGGTGTCGAGATTGACGACCAGGTCAGCAGTCTGGATGACGGACTGGGCGTGGCCTTTCGACCGACGCACAATCGCGTGTATCCGCGCGACCAATTCGTCCTTGTGGAACGGCTTGGTCATGTAATCGTCGGCGCCGAAGCCAAGCCCTCTGACCTTATCCTCGATCCCCGCCAGGCCGGACAGGATCAGAATGGGCGTTTTCACCTTTGATACACGGAGGCTGCGCAGCACCTCGAAGCCGGACATATCCGGCAGATTTAGATCGAGAAGAATGATGTCGTAATCGTAGATTTTCCCAAGATCGATGCCTTCTTCTCCAAGATCGGTCGTATAGACGTTAAAGCTCTCGGATTTCAGCATCAGTTCGATTGATTGCGCCGTGGCGCTATCGTCTTCGATTAGCAATACGCGCATGCCAGTCCCCTCCTTCGCTGCGCGGGCTCAACATCGGCGCGCCGCAGCGGCGGCCCCTGGAAAACGCCATAAACAAACTGATTCGGGACAGTAACGGCGCTATGGTTAACAAAACCTGATTCCGTCGCGCAAGCATCCTGTAAGCGAAACCGCGTAATCGGTCTCAAGATGCTGGGAAGTAGTGGTTTTTTAGCCACGCTTGTGTTCATGTCCTGGATTAAGTCTCGGCGCTAACCGATTCATCCGACTCGCCATCCGGTTGGGTTGAGCGAGCAGGCCCCGGTTCTAGGGACGATGGGTAATGATTAACGGCACGGGTAAACAAGCCATTAAGAACCCGGTGCTGGCAGTAACCATTTCTTTTGCGGACCTTCAGTCTTCGCCGCTGAGGCCGGTCGCTACGCTCCGCGGACCCGTCGAAAACCCCACTCGCGGGTAACGGGAGGGAAATAGACATTTCCGCGTCGGAATGGGGTGTGGCGAAACGGAACGCTAACCTTATCGCGCCACAATCGATCGCGGCGGGGGGTGCCGCGCGCTGTCTGGCTTGTCTCATCTCGAAGGCAAGCAAGCCGGCCGGGGGCATCTGATCCCGTGGCTTCGGGGGAGTAATAGTCGATGAAGTCTCGCGAGACTCTTGTTCGGCTTAAGAAGTTTCAGGTCGACGAAAAGCGGCGCAAAGTCGCTCAGATCGAAACGATGATTGGCGAGTTCGATCGCGTGGCGGGTGAGCTCGAGCGCGAAATTCGCCTTGAGCAAGACCGCGCCGGCATACACGATCCGGCACATTTCGCGTATCCGACCTATGCCAAGGCGGCGATTGCGCGGCGGGAAAACCTCAAACGGTCGGTCGACGAGCTGCGGATTCAGCTTGAGGATGCGAAATCTGCGCTCGGCGAAGCCTTCGACGATCTAAAGAAGGTAGAGCTACTCGATGTGCGCGATCAAATGCGCGAACGCGAAACCGAAGGCGCTTCCGAGGCAACCGAGCTTCACGAGGTCGGGCTCCTGGGCGCGCGGGGCATAGCTTCGGCCTGACTCGGCTCGGCCCGGCCCGCCGAGGCTGGGCGCCGGATAGCAGAAATTCTGGTCTTAACGGGATGGATTGCCGGAGCGGATTTCCGCGACGGCGTGGGTGCCCCCTAGGCGCCCTTTCCGGGATTGCCGAAAACACCTCAGCTTTCGCTCTCGACGAAGCCCCCGTTCCACGGCGATAATATTCCAAGACGATGGGGCCTCGAATGGCAGCCCGTGTGCGGCCAGGCCGGGGCTTTCGGGCCGGCGCGGTCCCGAATTGGCCTCGTCGTTGGGTAGGCGAGGGGCCGAGTGATGGGGCCGGGGGCTGGAATGTTGATGCAGACCGAATTTGTTTGGCTGCTGGGCGCGGTCGCCAGGGGCGACGAAACCGCGTTCGAACGTCTCTATGAGGCCACCCGTGCAAAGCTGTATGGCGTCTTACTGCGCA
>CATPBC010000199.1 GCA_955652195.1 uncultured Xanthobacteraceae bacterium
CCGAGATCGATATCAGCCTTCCGTTCGCCTATGTCGGCGCACTTGGCGCGCTGTTGCTGATGCAATGGATCCTGCAGACGCCGATTGCTCACGCCTATCTCGAGAACCAGCGCATGAACAACCGCGTTACTGCGCAGGGCTACACTGCGTGGGACAACATTTTTTCCGGAAACCGCTACAATCTCCGGCTCTGGCTGGCTGAATTCAAAAGGCGTGTGCGCGATGGACTGGTCGCGCAAATCCGCGCCATTGTCGCCCGCGAAGGCATGAGCGCGATGAGCGGCATCGTGAGTCTCGCGATCGTGTTTGCCACGATCAGCGTCGTGGCGATGCAAAATGCGGGCGACACCGTGTTGTTGGTCGGCTTGGCGACCACTTTGCCACGGCAGATCGAAATGACCTACGAATTGCATCTGCTCGCGACCGGCTGGAACGATTTCATTGCCATTTGGACCCGCTTCGGCGGCGTCGCCGCCAATATGCTCCCCGAGCCAGATGCGGATTTTGACAAACGCATCAAGTTCGACCGTTTGGTGTTACGCGAGGGCGATCATGCCAACGTGGTCTCGTCGTTAAGCGACGCGTTGCGCATTGCCGCTGCCCATCCTACCGGGCGCATCAATGTGCGCGGCGCCAATGGCACCGGGAAATCCTCGCTGCTGGCAAGCCTCAAGACCGAGATGAGAAAGCGCGCGTATTATTGGCCGACCACGGACCGGCTCGCGTTTCAGTTCACCGGCGGCGTAGCGCCGGTCGACATTGAAGGCGATGACGAGGACGGCGTCATCGTGGTTGCCGAATCGATGGACAAGAAGCTCGGCTTTTCGTCCGGCGAACGGCAGCTGAAATCGTTGGAAGAAATCGTCAATTCGACCGATGCGGAAATTTACCTGCTCGATGAATGGGACGCCAATCTCGACGCCGCAAACAAAGCCAAGGCCGATGCGTTGGTCGATGCGTTGGCGGCCCGCGCCCGCGTCGTCGAAATATCGCACCGCGATCAAGTACCGTCCGGCCACTCGGCATAGCACAAGCCTGGGCGGCAATGTCGCTGCGGCACGCCGGCATCTTGCTTCTCGAATGTGATAGCGTTGCCCTGGTAGCTTTGCCTAGTGCGGTCGATTTGAAGTTCCTACAGTTCAGCCGGTAACTCTCATAGGAACTTCAAATCCAAAAACCGCACTAAAATTATATATTTGGTAGTGTCCCTTTGATTCCGAAGTTCGCATGAGAGCCTGCCGACAAAGTGTACGAACTTCGGAATCGGGACACTAGCCCCGCAGACACGAGAGCGATGAAGCGCAGGCAGTTGATAGTTGTGGTCGGTGGAGCGGCAGCGGCTGCAGCCACAGGCACATGGTCACTGACGTGGCCGCTGGCGAGCCTGGCCGCGGCAAAGATCGCCCGCGTCGGTATCATCGATAACGGTCCTGACTGGGAGCCGTTTCGCGCCGAGTTGCGCGAACTGCACTATGCCGAGGGCCAAAATATCGCATTCGACTATCGCCAGGCGGATGGAGTGCCCGATCGTCTGGCTGTGGCAGCACGCGAATTGGTGCAGATTCCCGTTGATGTCATCGCAGTATTTGGCACGCCCGCGGCGCAAGCGGCTCAGCGCGCCACTAAATCCATTCCCATTGTGGTCATTTCGGTGGGCGATCCGGTTGCCGCTGGGCTCGTTACCAATTTCGCGCATCCCGGCGGCAATATCACCGGCAACACCATTCTCGGGCCGGATATCGTGACCAAGCGGCTGCAGGTCTTAAGAGACACCATTCCTTCCGCCACGCGCCTGGCTTTCCTTTGGAATCCCAACAATGTATCTAGCGCTGCACTCCTCGACGAGTTGTGGAGGACGACGCCCTTCTTCGGTATGAGCCTGAGGCCTTTGGAGGCGCGTGCGGCCGCCGATTTCCCCGCTGTGTTTGCGGAGATGTTGTCGAACCGGCCCGATGCCGTGCTCACGACAAACGACACGTTGCATCAAATGCATATGACCGAGGTTATCGATTTCCTGCTGAAGAACCGGATTCCGGGAATGTTCCAGCTGAAACGGAATGTCGTTGAAGGCGGACTGATGTCCTACGGCACGAGCTCGTCGGATCTGTTTCGCCGCGGCGCCCGCTATGTCGATAAAATTTTGCACGGCGCCAATCCGGGCGACCTTCCGATCGAGCAGCCGGTTTCGTTCGGGCTTGTGGTCAATATGAAAACCGCCCGCGCCATCGGACTGGAAATTCCGGCTTCGCTGCTCGCGCGCGCCGATGAGGTGATCGAATGATACGGGCGCGACCGTTTGTTCGAAATGCTAAGATAATGCAATGAAAGCCGACGTCGACCAAAAAAGTGCCGGGCCCAAGCCCGATTTGACGGATCGCTCCAGCGTCGCCCGTTCGGCGGTCGGCGCGTCGATCGTGCGCAGCCGGCTGTTTATCAAATATACCGTTCTGTTCGTCGCCGTGGTCGTGCTGGCGCTCCTTGCCAATGGCGGCTTCGAGGTCTGGTTCTCTTATCAAGAACACAAGGGCTCCTTGATAAGCATCCAGCAGCAACAGGCGGTCGCCGCCGCCGACAAGATCGAGGAGTTTATCACCCAGATTGAAAGCCAGGTGGGTTGGACCACGCAGCTGCCGTGGACCGACGGTACGCTCGATCAGCGCCGCTTCGATGCGCTGCGCCTCCTGCGTCAGGTTCCGGCCATCACCGAGCTTGCACAAATCGATGCGGTGGGTCACGAGCAACTTAAAGTCTCGCGGCTGACCATGGACGTGGTTGGCAGCGGCATCGACTATTCGAACAAGCCGGAGTTCACGCAAGCCGTAGCCCACAAGGTCTATTACGGGCCGGTCTACTTCCGCCGCGAATCCGAGCCCTACATGACCTTGTCGCTCGCCGGCACCCGGCGCGACACCGGCGTGAGTATCGCGCAGGTCAATCTCAAGCTCATCTGGGATGTCGTTTCGAAGATCAAGGTCGGCGAACATGGCCGCGCCTATGTGGTCGATTCGGGCGGCCGGCTGATCGCGCATCCCGACATTAGTCTGGTGTTGCGCAACACCGATATGTCGCGTCTGGCGCAGGTGCGTAGCGCCCGAACTGGGTCGTCGGCTGAGGCGGTGCGGGAAGCGGATGATATCGGGGGCCACAAAGTGCTCACCGCCTATGCGCCGGTGAATCCGCTTGGCTGGTTCGTGTTCGTTGAGACTCCGATCGAGGAGGCTTACGCGCCGCTTTATCAGTCCATTCTGCGCACCGGCTACGTGCTGCTCGGCGCGCTAGCGCTCGCCTTCATCGCCGGCATGTTCCTCGCTGGACGAATGGTGGTGCCGATCCAGGCGCTGCGCGTCGGCGCCGCGCGGCTTGGCAGCGGCGATCTTGGCCAACGCATCAACATCAAGACCGGCGATGAAGTCGAAGCGCTCGCCGATCAGTTCAACGATATGGCCGGCAAACTGCAGGAGTCCTATGCGGGTCTGGAAAACAAGGTCGAACAGCGCACGCATGAATTGAGCGAATCGTTGGAGCAGCAGACGGCGATTAGCGAAATCCTGCGCGTGATCTCAAATTCGCCGAGCGACGTCCAGCCAGTGCTGGCCTCGGTTGCCGAACACGCAGCCCGCATCTGTGAGGCGCCAAACGTCGACATTGTCCTGGTCGAAGATGGGGGTGGCCGGATCCGCGCCAGCGTCGGCGCGGTCGGGCGCATGACGAGCAGCGAACCCATTCCACTCGATCGGGACTCGGCTGCGGGGCGTTCCATTTGCGACATGCAACCCGTTCACGTCCACGACCAGCAGAATGCCGGGCAAGAGTTCCCGCGCGGACGAGACTACGCAGTTAGGTTCGGCCATCGAACCATTCTCTGCGTGCCTTTGGTCCGTGAAGACCGTGCCTTGGGGACAATCGTGGTACGCCGTACCGAGGTGCGGCCGTTCGAGCAAAAGTATATTGCGCTGCTTTCCACCTTCGCCGATCAGGCCGCGATCGCCATCGAGAACGTGCGGCTGTTCGAGGCCGAACAGCAGCGCACCCGCGAACTCGCCGAATCGCTGGAGCAGCAGACCGCGACTGGGGAAGTCCTGAAAGTCATCAGCCGTTCGACCTTCGATCTACAATCAGTGCTCAATACGCTGGTCGAATCGGTCGCCCGGCTGTGCGAAGCCGATATGGCCGCGATCCGTCGTCCGAAGGGACTGAGTTTTCTTCACGTCGCGAGCCATGGCGCCCCGAGCGAGTATAATGATTATATGCAAAATCGTCCCATCGAACCGGATCGAGGGACGGTCGCCGGGCGTGTCTTGCTGGAAGGCAAGCCCATTCACATCGCCGACGTCCAAGCCGATCCGGAATACACCATGACCGCCATCTCGCAACGGGCCGGCTTTCATACCATTCTTGGGGTGCCGCTACTGCGTGAGGGCAACCCAATTGGTGTCATCATTCTCGGCCGGAACACGGTACGTCCGTTTAACGAGAAACAGATCGAATTGGTGACGACCTTTGCCGACCAGGCGGTCATCGCCATCGAAAACGTACGGCTGTTCGAAGAAATTCAGGAAAAGAGCCGCCAGGTCGAAGAGGCGAGCAAGCACAAATCGCAATTCCTCGCCAATATGAGCCATGAATTGCGTACGCCGCTCAACGCCATCCTTGGCTATGCCGAGCTCGTCCTAGACGGGATTTACGGCGATGCGCCGGAGAAGATGCGCAACGTGCTCGAGCGCATCCAAACCAACGGCAAGCATCTGCTCGGCCTGATCAACGACGTGCTCGACCTGTCCAAGATCGAAGCCGGTCAGCTCACGCTCTCGCTCGCCGAATTCCAGATCAAGGACGTCGTCCATGGCGTGTTTTCCGTCGTCGA
>CATPBC010000200.1 GCA_955652195.1 uncultured Xanthobacteraceae bacterium
ATCTCGAATACGGGCACCATTGACACACCATCTGATGTGGTCAGTTTTATACAGACTCTGCCCTCACCACCCCAATACAACTAAAGCAGGCGTAAATCTGACGGAAGAATCGGTCCCCACGAAATGTTTTACGCGCTCGGGATGAGCTTTGGCGAATGAACCGACGTTCCCCGGCAACTTTTCCCGGTATCGGAACAAAAATAACTTCATCGCGTTCGGGTTCGTTGGACGGATCATTGAGGTTTCCAATGTTGCAACTGGCGATGGCTGTCGCTGCATTACTGCTGTCTGCTACATATGCTCAAGCGCAAACGGCGAAGCATGGCTTTTCTGGGCTCTGCGCTTATTACCCAGGCCGGGGCGGAGGTCTTACGGCGGCGCATAAAACCTTGCCGTTTGGGACTCGCGTTCGCGTTACTGACTCGAAAACTGGTCGCAGCGTAATCGTAGTTATCAATGATCGCGGTCCTTTTAACAAAGGGCGCGTCCTTGACCTATCGGCCGCCGCAGCTAAGGCGCTCGGCATGATGGAGCGCGGCGTTGTCTTGGTTAGAGCAGATGTTCTCTAGATTTTGCTGGCCGCCGAGATCACATTCCACCGAAGGAAAGCGATATAACCGAGGCGGCTGATGTCTGCTAATGGACCACCGGGGCCGCTGAGAATAGGCAACATAAGTCGGTCTTAATCCGAACAACCCTTCTACTCCGCCGATCACGCAACATTCCCCAGGATAAACGGTAGCAGACGGCGGAGTTTCCCGGAAGCCACCGCCAGGCGCAGAGTGCTTCATCATCAACGACACGACCGCGCGCTCGCCACACTAGCGGTAGGTCACTTCTGGTCCAGCCTTCTGAGCCGCTGATCTTTGGTCTTTCCTTCGGATTTAGGCGTGATCAACCAAATCAGCGCGTTCCTAATCGAGCGAGGGATCACAGGCCGGCGCGTGGAAAGTAGGCCGCTTCGTAAGGCAGCCCTCTGTCTCGAACTGTCATTCCACGTAGGCAATGTGCTTCTCAGCATTTGCCTCGGCCGCGATCGTTGGCTGCGCAGGCAGCTGAAGCACCGTTGCGTGCTGACCCTCGCAGAGGTCTGTGACCAGGGCGATCTTCCCGTCGGGGAACTCGAGCGCGTCGTGATGCGCGGTCGGCTGGTCTAGATTGACCTGCCGGAAGCGCGCGACCTTCTGCCTGAGGCTGCGATTGCGAAACAAGCGGAATGCCGCGTCACATTCAACGTCTCGCTCAAACGCAATTTCGGTCCCAGGCAGCAGACAAACGGCGACGTTGGGCTCGCCGATTGCGGCCAAACCGCGGGTCACCGAGTTACAAAATCGGGTCGAGACTAGTTTGTCGCCCACGCGCGCTGGACGCGATGCGACAAAGTTAAGGCTGTAGTCGCACATGATAAACGCTCCCTGTTGCTGCGAACAGCCGGGCGTCATCCTTCGATCCAAGTGCGAAAGATCGGCTTGGGTCCGGGATTTCCCGGATGTCTCGCGATCCTGCTTGGATGCTAGCGGCATTACCGACTGCTGGGAAGCGGGCAACTCCCCGCCGTTCCTGCCATGGGGCGGCACCGGCTCGGCGTCGGTCACCGTTTCCGGTGGTAAGCCCTGTTTGATCGGCTGGCACGACACTGGGGCGACGATCCTCGATAGCATGACGGTAATGTCTCGGCCATCGCACAGCAGCCTCAGCCCGCAGGATCAGCATGTGATCGTTTACACTCCGACCCCCGGCCATAAAGGATCGGACTCGTTCAGCAGCTTTGCGCTGACCGCGTCCGCAATTGCTCACCAAGACGCAGCAACACAAGCTGCCATCCGCGCCGCGCTGGAACGCCGAGCGGAGCCCTACAGGACCTCAGCCGGTCTCAAAGTACCGGTCGCCTTCAAGATTGGCACAGGTCGAAAATCGAATTAGTTCTCACGGTTGGCGAGGACCCAAGGATTCCAGCCCTCCGTCAGTTGGGTCGCCAAATCTTCCTTCGATCCTGTCTCTATTTCGACTGGGCGACAGAACTCACACCAAAGCAAATTCTGCTCATCCAAGTCGCGCGCCAGTGCCACATCGCTCGAACTTGGCCGCGGTCCTTAGTTTCCTACTGCGCCGACACGGCGATCGCGTGTAGTTCGGCGGCAATAGATGGATATTTTCCGGCCAGCTTGTTGAGCTCACCGATTTCGATGTCCGCAGGCGTCACGCCCGGCCACTCGGTGCTTGCACCCAAGAACCAACGCCGACGCCCAATTACCCGCGCGGTGTGAAACGTATTGCCCGGGATCAATAACTGCACGCGCTGGTCGCTGCGAAGATCCGGTCCGACAATGATCCGATCCGTGGTGCCGTTAGCGTGTAATAGGAACACCTCGATCGGATCACCGAGATAATAGTGGTAGAGCTGGTCATTGCGGATGCGGTGAAGCCGCACCGGCGCGCTGGGCGTCACCATGAAGTAGAGCGCGGAGCCCAACGGCCGTCCGTCCGCAAACGGCGCTGGCAAGCCGCCTGGTGTGATTGCTAGCTTGCTTAGGAAGGTAAGCCGCACGAAACCGCAAGTAGCGTTCGGCTCAAGCTCCAGCAATTCACAAATCTCGTGCGCAGTCAGCTCACTTGTCATGGAAGTATCGCATCTAAAGGGCAGCGCTCGCGCATTTGCTCAGCGATACTGGTTTTCGAAGTAGCACGAGCTCTGCAAATGGTGCATTTGGCCGACAAGAGCGGCAGGACAGCGCCGGAATAAGACTGGTCACGGCTGCGTCGCGGTGACGGTCGAGCGCAAGTCGATCGCGTTTGTGGTGCGGCAGGCAGCGCAGCGACCCACAGGAACCAATAGCCGGCGGCGATGGCAGCACCGATGGTCGGCGAAAACAGCATCGGCATGCGCTTGGACTGACGCTCGTTCCAAACTGTGACTAAGCGCTTGGCATCTTCAAGCACGGTAAAAAGCTGAACTTTTGGGTGATCCTTAGTCATAAGGACGGTTCGGTCGCCGGAGCTAGACGGCCGCGACCAAGGGAGAACAAGGGCGGCGGTTTTAAGCCCATCGAGGCGTTAGATTTCTAATACGCGCCAATAGCAAGTATGCTGGCAGCCAGGACGGTGATGATGAAGAGCGCGAAGGGCAGACTGTCGATCCACGACGGTGTATGCCGCGCAGGATCATGATTTTGCCGACTGCCGAAGCTTGATTGTACTGGAAGGATAATGACGTGAGACCTTACGGGTTGCTCCTCAGTTTCCGTCA
>CATPBC010000201.1 GCA_955652195.1 uncultured Xanthobacteraceae bacterium
CCGCCGCCAGCACCGTCACACGAATGAGATATGAAATGGCAATTGTTGTCGAATGCGATTCGAAATTGCGGCAGCGGCAGAACCGCGGCCGAAAACGGCGCCATGAAAGTACTGGTCGCGACGGACGCGTGGCGTCCGCAGGTCAACGGCGTCGTACGCACTTTGGGCGCGCTGGCCCGCGCCGCCGGCAAGCTCGGCGTCGAAATAGAATTCCTGTCACCGGAAGGTTTCTGGACGTTTCCGGTGCCGACCTATCCGGGATTTCGGCTGGCGCTTCCGGGCCGCAAAAGCATCGCCGCGCGCGTCGAGCGCGCCAAGCCCGACGCCATTCATGTCGCAACCGAGGGTCCGATGGGCCACGCGGTGCGGGGCTACTGCATAAAAGCTGGGCGGCCGTTCACCACCAGCTACACCACGCGGTTCCCAGAATATATCGCCGCGCGCTCGCCTATTCCGCAGGATTGGATCTATCGCGCGCTACAGCGGTTTCACGCTGCTGCGGCCGTGACCATGGTAGCTACGCCGTCGCTGATGAATGAGCTTTCCGGCCGGGGCTTCGCCAATCTCGGCATGTGGACCCGCGGCGTCGACGTCGATCAGTTCCGGCCGGACCGCGCAATCGATCTCGATTTCCCGCGGCCGATTTTCATGACCGTTGGCCGGGTGGCCGTGGAAAAAAACCTGCCAGCGTTTCTGTCGCTCGATTTGCCCGGCAGCAAAGTGGTGATCGGCGCCGGCCCGCAGCAGGCCGAACTCAAACGGCGATTTCCAGGGACCAAATTTCTCGGCCAGCTCGACAATGGGATTCTTGCCGCGCATCTGGCGGCGGCCGATGTCTTCGTGTTTCCGAGCCTGACCGACACGTTCGGCATCGTGCAGCTTGAGGCGCTGGCGAGCGGCGTTCCTATCGCGGCTTTTCCGGTCACCGGGCCGCGCGACGTCATCGGCAATAATCCAGTCGGCGTATTGAACGAAGACCTGCGCGCCGCCTGCATGCAGGCGCTATGGATTTCGCGGGAAGCCTGCCGCGAATTCGCCTTGCGCTATTCGTGGGAAAACAGCGCGCGCCAATTCATCGCCCATGCGCACAAAGTCGCCGCTGGCGCCATCGGCGAAGCGATGGCCACGCCGCCGCTCGCCCAACCGGCGTCAGATTCCGAAGCACAAACCCTCGTGCCTGGCTGCAACGCAAGCCCGACAAGGATCACGCATGAACAGTCTGCCTGACCATGATCTCGACAAGTCGACCGTGACCAAAGCCTATGCCCGCTGGGCGCCGGTTTATGATCTCGTGTTTGGCGCGGTGTTCGAGCGCGGCCGCCACGCCGCCATCGCGGCGGCAGAGCGGATCGGCGGCCGCATCCTCGAGGTCGGCGTCGGCACTGGAATTTCCTTGCCGCACTATTCCAGGAGCTGCCGGCTGTGCGGCATCGATATTTCTGCGCCGATGTTGCGCAAGGCGCAGGAACGAGTCACCGAACTAAAGCTCACTCATGTCGAAGGGCTTTGGGTCATGGACGCCGAGCATTTGTCCTTCCCCGATGGTTCCTTCGATGTCGTGGTCGCGCAATATGTCATCACAACGGTACCCAATCCGGAAGCTACGCTCGACGAATTTGCGCGCGTGTTAAAGCCTGGCGGCGAAATCGTGCTGGTTAGCCGCGTCGGCGCTGAGGCCGGCTTGCGGCGCTCGCTCGAGCATTGGTTCCAGCCCGCCGCGCGCAAACTCGGCTGGCGTACGGAGTTTTCTTTCGTGCGTTACGCGCGCTGGGCGGCAAATGCCTCCGGCATGCGCTTGATCGAGCGCCGCGCCATGCCGCCGTTCGGACATTTCAATCTGATCCGCTTCGGCAAAGACGGTGGGGCAAGTCGGATTATCGAATCCATGCCGATGCGCGCGGCGGGCTAATCCTCCAGCCCTGTCACAAGGGATTCATCAAATTGCAATATCCAGACAGAACGACCGCTCGGCATTTGGCAGGCAAAAGCGCTGCCCGACACAAGGACGAGACGAATGGAAAATTTTCGGGACGCGTTACGGACTCAGCGCTGGGACGATCACCGCTACTATCACCACAGTCGGATCAATCAAACCCTCCACCTCGTCAGCGCGGTAAGTTTCCTGTTCTCCTATGTGATGATCTTCAAGGATCCAGCGATCTCGGCGCTGGCCGGTTGGCTCGTCGCGATGACCACGCGGCAGACTGGACATTTTTTCTTTGAGCCGAAAGATTATGACGTGGTGAACAGGGCCACGCACGAATACAAGGAAGAGATCAAGGTCGGATATAATCTGCGCCGCAAGGTGGTGCTGCTGACGATCTGGGCGCTGGCGCCGCTGCCGCTTTACTTCGATCCAAGCTATTTCGGTCTATTCGCGCCAGCCGCCGACAAGACGGGCTTTGTCCGTCAGGTGGCGATGATCTGGCTCGCGCTCGGGATCGGCGGCGTGTTGTTCCGCACCGTGCAGTTGTTCCTCGTCAAGGACGTTCAGACCGGTCTCGTTTGGGCAACTAAAATCCTCACCGATCCGTTTCACGACATCAAGCTTTACCACAAGGCGCCGTTTGCGCTTTTGCGGGGCGAGCTGATCGATCCGGGCATCGGCCGCCACCACTGGGATGAGGATGACGCGGAAGAGGCTGAAGAAGCGCCGCGCTTCACTTAATCGAGAAGTTGCCGCTATTTTTGGCGCGCGCCGCGCAGTGACGACAAGCGATGGACGATGATCTCCTTGAGCACCGCCCGCCTGATGGTCCGGTTGCTCGCGGCAGGATCATGCCACCACCAGCCGTCCCGCTGCATGGCGCTGGCCGCGGCCACGAAGCGGTCGGCAACGGCGCCGAAATCGGCATCGCTGTAATTGAGGCTGAAGATCAGCCGTCCGGTGCCGATCCAGCTCAGCATCAGCCCTTCGGCGCGCAGGTAATATTGCAGCATCCAGTTGTAGCGCGACGGCTGCGTGTAACAGACGGTCCAGATCGACGACAGATTGACCATCCGCACCGGCAAGTTGGCCGCCGCAAGACGCGTATTGAGCGCGCGGGCGCGTGCGTTCCAAACGCCGTCGAGATCGCAATAGAGCACATCGATGTCAGACGCGTTGAGCGCGTGCAAAAATTCGTTCATCGCCGCCATGACGTAAGGGTGCGAATTGAACGTGCCGCGGGCAAGACAAATGTCGGCCGGCCGATCGTCGCGGTAACGTTTCATCATGTCACCGCGTCCACAAACGACGCCGACCGGCAGGCCGCCGCCGAGCGTCTTGCCATAGGTGACGAGGTCAGCTCGCACGCCGAAATATTCCTGGGCGCCGCCCTTGGCCAGTCGAAACCCGACGAACACCTCGTCGAAGATCAAGACGATGTTCCGCTCGCTGCAGACCGCGCGGAGCTTTTTGAGCCAGTCGGTATAGCGGGCCTTGTCGAAATGCGCGCTGCGCCCGCTGTCGATCAGCGCCGAATCGCTCGGCGGCGCGGTGTTGATATGCATCGCTTGCAGCGGATTGACCAGCACGCAAGCGATGTTGCTCCGTTTGCGCAACACCTGCAGCGTGCGGTCGGACATTTCGCTGAGCGTGTAGGTTTGCCGCGCCGTCACCGGGTTGCCGATACCGGGCTGCACGTCGCCCCACCAGCCGTGATAGGCGCCGCTGAAACACACGACATGCGAACGACGGGTGTGATAGCGCGCGAGCCGCACGGCCTGCATCACAGCTTCTGTTCCCGACATGTGAAACGAAACTTCATCGAGCCCGGAGATATCCTTCAGCATTTGCGCATTCTCGGCGACGACCGGATGATACGAGCCAAGCACCGGACCGAGGTCGCGCACACGTGCCGCGCCGCGCTCGATCGTGTTCTTGTAGAGGTCGTAGCCGAGCAGATTGACGCCATAAGAGCCGGTGAGGTCGTAAGCCAGGTTGCCGTCGAGATCGATCAGCGTCACGCCGCGCGAGGATTGAACAAAGCTGGCGGAAGGCAGATGCGCCCGCACAATGCCGCGATATTGGAACGGCACCCGATACGCGGCGATGAATTGCAGGTCGGACAGCGCCTGCGCCGCCTCGGCAGTGCAGCGAATCG
Organism: uncultured Xanthobacteraceae bacterium; assembly: GCA_955652195.1. Lineage (GTDB taxonomy): Bacteria > Pseudomonadota > Alphaproteobacteria > Rhizobiales > Xanthobacteraceae > BOG-931. The sequence continues at coordinate 4,086 of CATPBC010000201.1, forward strand.
TCTCCGCGAAGCGCGTACGGTAAAATTGCGAAAGCCGCTCGAAACCGGCCCGCCGCCGCGTCGCGATGTCCGCCGGCGCGCCGTCGGAACAGAAAAAGCGCTCCATGTCGTATTGGTAGAACGGCACAAAGCGGGCGAGGCGGCGGGCAATGCGCGCTTGGCCGGCAAGCGAGGCGTGCTTGGCCTGCGACAGTTCAAGCCGCTTGCGCAATTTCGCGACCGAAGCTGCGACGGCCGCCGCGCCGACCCCGTAAAAGCCGAGAGTCGCAGGACCCCATTCCATCGAATCGCGGTTTAGCTGGGAGTTTTTACAGGCGCATGACGGTCAAGGCTCAAATTCTTAAGATTTTCGAGCACGAAGACGTCAATTTCCTGCTGACCAACCGCATTCCGCGCCGGCTGGCGACGCAATTCATCGGCTGGTTCAGTCGAATCGAACAGCCCCTTGTCCGCGATCTTTCGCTAGCCGCTTGGCGGCTGTTCGCCGATCTCGATCTCAGCGAGGCCAAGAAAGAGCAATTCAATAGCCTCCACGATTGCTTCATCCGCGAACTCAAGGATGGCGCCCGCCCGATCGACCGGCGCACCCAGATCCTGGTCAGCCCCTGCGACGCAATTGTCGGGGCTTGCGGCAAAGTTGCCGGCGCCGAGGTGTATCAGGCGAAAGGGTTCCCATACGC
>CATPBC010000202.1 GCA_955652195.1 uncultured Xanthobacteraceae bacterium
ATACCGATAGGAACTTCCATCCCTGGTTTCCGTCGTACAATCCAGAATTCAACAAGATATTCGACGACGTCGTCAATCTTGGCGAGTGGGAAGGAACTGCCGGACAACCACCCCGGATGGTCGGTAAAATCACTTATGACAGCTTGGCCACATTCGACATCAGGCAGAGTGACTCTGCGGTCAATTACATCAAGCAACACGCGAAGGACGCCAAGCCGTTCTTCATGGACATCAACTACATCAAAATGCACAACCCGACTAATGCGGCTCCGGCGTTTCGCGGAAAATCGCATCTCGGCGACTATTCCGATTCGCTGATGGAGATGGATGCCGATATCGGCCGCGTCATGGATGAAATCCGGGCCGACGCGCCCAACACCATCGTCATCGTGACAGCCGACAACGGAGCATGGCTGGACGCCTATCCCGATGCTGGGACGACGCCGTTCCGGGGTGAGAAGGGCTCTCCGTTTGAAGGTGGTTGGCGCGTGCCGGGAATTATGTGGTGGCCGGGCCACATCCAGGCGGGCGCGCGCTATGACGAGATGATGTCCCATATTGACTGCTGGGCCACGCTCGCAGCGATGGTCGGCTTGACGCCACCGCCGCACGATTGGGTCGGCAACGACGGAAAGCCGATCTACTTCGACAGCATCGACAACAGCGCCTATGTCCTGGGCAAGGCGCAACACTCCGCGCGTAACTCGTGGATTTATATTGACGGCGAGGTGTTCGAGGGTGCGCGCGCCGATATCGGCGGCGATCCCAACCAGCCTGCGGTGCATATAGCCTGGAAATACCTTTTGACGGCAAAGGATTCTTGGCTTGGCGCGACGGCAAATCTGGGGTCCATTGGTGCCTTGTATAATCTGACCATGGACCCCTACGAGAAGTACGACATGGTCTTTAACGGGGCGGCGCCGTCCCGCGTGCTAACGTCATCGCCTGGAAAATACACGGGTGAGGACAATGGCTGGGTGCTGGCGTTGATCTACCCTGTTATCATCGACTTCGACAAATCGATCATCAAATACCCGAATATCGCGCGATTCGTCGGCGGCGCCTCGACCGATCTGGTCCCGGATTTGCAACACCCGGACAACCCTGTCCCGTTGCTGAAAGACCAAATAGAGCGGCTGCATATCGGCGGCGGAGGCGGATGATCGCCTTTTTGCGATGGTCAGTCCGACGCCATCCACTCTCGGCATCGGATTAGAAAGCGGCGGCGGGTCGATGATGCAGCGAGCCGCCGCTGTGCATTTAGCTCCCCAAATCGCGGTCGTGCCACTTCCGCTCTTAGCGGACATTCGAGTGATGCCCGCCAATGTCCGCTTTGAGGGGTAAAGGGGACATTGCGATTTTTGATTCTGCGGTACGACTGGAACCCAAAAAGTACAACAATGTCGTACCACGGACGCGGAAATGGGTCAAAGTGAGCCGAAAACGGTACGACATGAGCCAAGATGAAAATTAACGAAATGACTGATAAAGCGCAAAAATCATCAGAAAGTCGGTCCCATCGTTTCTGTGTCGCTCCGATGATGGAATGGACTGACCGGCACTGCCGGTTCTTCCATCGGCTGTTGACGCGCCGCGCCTTGCTCTACACCGAAATGCTCACGACCGGCGCGGTGCTGCATGGCGATCGTGCGCGGTTGCTGCGCTACGACCCGGCTGAGCATCCGCTGGCACTGCAGGTCGGCGGCGCCGATCCACGCGCTCTCGCGCAGTGCGCGCGCATCGCGGAAGATTCGGGCTTCGACGAAATCAACCTCAATGTCGGTTGCCCGTCCGACCGGGTGCAGGAGGGCCGCTTTGGCGCCTGCCTGATGGCCGAGCCGGGCCTGGTGGGCGAGTGCGTCGCCACTATGAAGGCCGCTGCAGCAATTCCCGTCACGGTCAAATGCCGCATCGGCATCGACGAACAAGATCCGGAACCGGCGCTGGCAACCTTTGCCGAAACGGTCGAACGCGCCGGCGCCGACGCGTTGATCGTACATGCGAGGAAAGCCTGGCTCAAAGGTTTGTCGCCGAAGGAAAACCGCGAAGTTCCGCCGCTCGACCACGATCGCGTCTATCGCCTCAAAGTGGCGCATCCGCGCCTGACGATCGTGCTCAACGGCGGCATCGGCAGCATCGAGCAGGCGCTTGCGCATCTCGAGCGGGTGGATGGCGTGATGATGGGGCGCGCGGCCTATCAGGAGCCGTGGCGGCTGCTCGCGGTCGATGCCTTGCTGTTTGATGATGATCCCCCGTTCACGTCCGCACGGGCGGCGGCAGCGGCGCTGGTACCCTATATCGAGCGCGAGCTTGCAGCCGGCACCCGACTGCACGCCATTACGCGGCATCTACACGGCTTGTTCCAGGGCGTTCCTGGCGCGCGGGCGTTCCGCCGCCAGCTTGCGAGTGCTGCGGGGGCGCCGCGAGCCGGCGCGGAGCTACTGACTGCAGCGCTCGATCTCGTTTCGGATACGGTTGTGGATAGCGGTCGCATCGCGGCGTAGCGGAGCGGTGTGAGCCGCGTCCAGCGCGCGCGAAACATGAAAGTAAGATGTTGCTCGGCGTTCCATTAAACGAGCTGCTCTGGCTCGCTCTTGCCATCGTCATTGCCGGTGTCATCACCGGGTTGCTCGCCGGATTGTTCGGTATCGGCGGCGGTGCCGTGATCGTGCCGGTACTGTACGAAGTCTTTCGGCTAATTGGCGTGCCCGAAGAGGTGCGGATGCAGCTTTGCGTTGGCACTTCGATCGCCATCATCGTGCCGACGACAATCCGCTCTTATCTCGCCCATCGCGAAAAGGGCCTGGTCATTCCGCAGGTGATCCGGCAGTGGGCGGCGCCCGCAGTGCTCGGCGTAGTTTGCGGCGCCGTCATCGCGGCCTTCGCGCCGGCGGCCGTGTTCAAGATCGCCTTTATCGTCATCGCAACCTTCATCGCGATCAAATTTCTGTTGGCTGGAGATCGCTGGAACCTCGGTGACGAGTTGCCCGGCACCGCGCTAATGAGCGTCTACGGTTTCGGCATCGGCCTTGCCGGGTCATTGATGGGCGTGAGCGGCGGCTCGCTCTCCAACATCGTTTTGACGCTTTACGGCAAGCCGATCCATAGCGCCGTCGCCACTTCCGCCGGATTGGGTGTGCCGATCACGATCGTCGGCGCGCTCGGCTATATCGCCGCCGGATTGCCGCATGAGGCGCTGCTGCCGCCGCTCTCGCTTGGTTTTGTGTCGCTGATCGGCTTGGCGGTGATGGCGCCCTTGTCGAGCTTGACCGCGCCTTACGGCGCTCGGCTCGCCCACAAAATGTCGCGCCGCGCGCTCGAAATCACCTTCGCGAGCTTTCTGCTACTCATATCGCTGCGCTTTGTCGTCAGCTTGTTCTGAGTGGCGCGCGTTTACGGATAGCCTTTGAGCATCAGCCGGTCGCCGCTGACCTGCCAGCTCTGCAACCGGTTGAGAAAGCTCATGCCGAGCAGGCTTGTGCGCAGCTGTCCGGGCTGCACCACCAGCGCCTCCACCGAGCGCTCTTCGAGTTCGCCCATAGCAACACGATCGAGCGTGACCGGCGCGGCGCGGGCGCGCCCGTTCGCCGTCTCGATGCTCACCGTGTAGTTCAGCAATGCGAGCGGCAAGCCGGCAGCTTTGGCATCGTCGGGCGTGAGCACGACCGAACTGGCGCCGGTGTCGACGACCATGTGCACCCGCGCGCCGTTGATTTGGGCGGAGACGGCGAAATCTCCGGCGCCCGTACGCGCCACCTCGGCGGTGCGGCCGTGCGAGATCACGTGGCCGGGCATCAGTTCCGCGAGGACCCGGTCGGCGACCTGATGCACCTCGTAGCGGTAGGAATATCCAATCACCAGGAGAAGCCCGATCACGGCCCATAACAGCGCGCCCATGATCGCTTCGGTAAAACGGCCGCGGAAGATCGTAAAAAGAGCCGCCCCGAGGAAAATCAAAATCGCGAGCTTATAGGCCAGCGAGCCGAATTCGTCGGTCGACAATGGCCCCACCGTGCCGGCGCCGTGTTGCGCGGCCAGCACCAGAATGGCGACGACCAGTCCGAGCAAGAGAAGCCACAGCAGGCGCTGGCGCACGGCAATTACCTCTAGCTTGGCGCCATTGGGCAGTTGCTCGCGTTCGCCCCCGCCGGCGATTGCATCGCGCAGGCTCCGTTGCAGCGACTGCCGCTAGCTGTGTGTGTGAGGGACATTGGCATGCGGAATCATGAATCAAGATAGACGGACGAGAGCGGAAGGCAATCCCTTCGCGGTCCATTTTGTGCCGACCCTTCACGGTAGATCACATGCGGCCCAGCATTGATAATTTTTCAACTGCGCGAATGGGCCGATCCGGCCGACCCGACCGTATGTGGACCCGCCCAACTTTGCTCTTGTGACGTTCTGGCGAGCCAGATTGCCGCGCGCTAAGGTCGGCTGCGTTAGTCGAAGGGTAATGGCAATGAAACTTTACGATGGCGGTCGTGCTCCCAATCCGCGTCGCGTACGCATTTTTCTCGCCGAGAAGGGCATCGCGATTCCGACCGAACAGGTGGATCTCGGCGCATTGCAGCAACGCACCGAAGCCTATACCGCAATCAACCCGATGCAGCGGGTGCCGGCCCTGGTTCTCGACGACGGCGCCGTGATTGCCGAATCCATCGCCATTTGCCGTTATTTCGAGGCGCTGCAGCCGGATCCGCCGCTATTCGGTGTCGGCCCGCTCGAGAGCGCGCTCGTTGAAATGTGGAATCGCCGCGCCGAACTTCATCTGCTGTTTCCAGTCGCCAGCGTGTTTCAGCATCTGCACCCGGCCATGAGTCGCATGGTGGATCCGCAGGTGCCGGCATGGGGCGAGGCCAACAAGCCGCGCGCGATGCAATTTCTGGGATTTCTCGACCGCGAGCTGAAAGACCGGCCTTACATCGCCGGCGCGGATTACACCGTGGCCGACATCACGGCCTTGGTCGCCGTCGACTTCATGCGGGTATCGAAGCTTGCCGTGCCGGATACACTCGGCAATCTGCAGCG
>CATPBC010000203.1 GCA_955652195.1 uncultured Xanthobacteraceae bacterium
ACCGCATGCGTTTGCGGATCGAGGCCGTCCGGAGCTTCGCCGCGTATCACACCGAGCGCCGCCTTGCGCAATCGCGCCCGCGCCATGATCACGCCGTTGTCGGTCGAGACCAGGTTTTCCAGGCTGCGATCCTGAATGGGACCGCAGCTTTCCTGGATCGCTGCGTCCTGCATGGCGATGCCTTGGACGCCGCTATAGGACCTGTGGTGCTTCTGCGCCACGCGATCGATCATGTAGTCGTTGTCTTTGTTGACGACCGGCCGAAATGAGGCGGGCAAAAGCTTCACGTGAATGCCGCCGCCGTTGCGCATCGTGTCGAGTTCACGCGCCGAAAGCGGCCGGATCGGATGATGGGTGAAGCACCACACCATGCAGTTGTCGTCATCCACCGGCACGAAGGCATGGCCGTTGAGCGCGTTGTCGCCATAAGGCGGGATCATGGTGTGAAACGGCATGACCCATTGCGTGATCCGCCAGTAAAGCTTGCCTGGCGTTGCTGGGCGCCGCACGCCGATCACCATGCCGCCGCTGGTTTCGATCACTTCGAAGCGCGCAGCGGTCTCGCGCGTGAATTCAGCGCCCTGGCTGACATGCAGCGGATCGCTGCGCAAATCGTGGCGGTGCAGAAAGGAGACATGCACTGAATCGATACCGCCCTCGAGTGCTTGGAGCCAGTTGCACTCCTGCGTGCGCTTGGTGACAAAACGATGCGCCGCCGGCAGCGTTGCCCATTCGAAATTCGGCGGCGGCGGCTTGCGCTCGGCCGGTCCCATATAGACCCAGATGACATCGCCACGCTCGATGCAGTCGTAAGCGGCAAGTTTGATCTTCTTACAGAAGCCGCTCTCGACCGGCTCCGACGGCACTTCGACGCATTGGCCGGTAACGTCATATTTCCAGCCGTGGTAGGGACAACGAAGGCCATTGTCCTCGTTGCGGCCGAACCACAGCGACACGCCGCGATGGGCGCAGAATTCGTCCATGACGCCGATGCGGCCTTGGCTGTCGCGGAACGCGATCAGCCGCTCGCCCAGAAGCTTCACCCGGACCGGCGGGCAATCCGGCTCGGCAATCTCCGACGACAGCAGCGCCGGAATCCAATATCGGCGGATGAGATTTCCCATCGGCGTACCGGAACCGGCGCGCGCGAGAAAATCATTTTGTTCGCGGGTCGTCATGACGCTTGTGATGGCCCTCGTGATGGCGCTTGCCGGGAGCTCAGGTTAGCGCCTTTCCGAGAAAATCGGGAGAGGACGTTCAGGTCAAAACCCGCACCGGCTTGCCGTCGAGGAAGGCGCGAATGTCTTCGACCGCCTCGGCGAAGTAGCGCCGATAATTTTGCTTGGACACGTAACCGAGATGCGGCGTGATTACGACATTGTCCATCTTGCGCAGTGGATGATCGAGCGCCAGCGGCTCGACGTCGAACACATCGAGCCCGGCGCCGGCAATCTTGCGCTCGCGCAGCGCGGCGATCAGCGCCGCCTCGTCGACGATCGGCCCGCGCGAGGTATTGATGAGATACGCGCTCGGCTTCATCAGGCCGAACTCGTTGGCGCCAATTAATCCGCGCGTGCGCTGCGACAGCACGACATGGATGGTGATGAAATCGGACTGGCGGAACAAATCGTCCTTGGCGGCGTATTCGACGCCGGCGTCACGGCACTTCTCGGCGGTCAGATTCTGGCTCCAGGCGATGACCCTCATGCCGAAGGCCTTGGCGATACTCGCGGTGCGGGCGCCGAGCTTGCCCAGTCCGAGAACGCCAAGCGTCATGCCTTCGAGATCGACGCCGATGGTGGTCTGCCAGGCTGCGCCCGAATGCAGCCGCGCGTTTTCGTAGCCGATATGGCGGGTCAGTTCGAGCATCAGCCCGATCGCGATGCCGGAGGTTGGATTGCCGAACGTGCCGGTGCCGCACACCGCGATGCCGCGCGCCTTGGCGGCGTCGGTGTCGATCGAGGCATTGCGCATCCCGGTGGTGATGAGGAGCTTCAGCTCGGGTAGTGCGTCGATGACTTTTTTCGGAAATGCGGTCCGCTCGCGCATGGCGACGACGATCGGAAATCCCTGCAGCGCGGCGACGACCTTGTCAGCGCCGCCGAGATGTTCGTGAAATACTTTGATCTCGAGCTCGTCCTTGACCTTGGACCAGTCGGCGAGCTTGAGCGCCACATTCTGATAATCGTCGAGGATTGCGCAACGAACCGCCATTTTTTTCCCGCCCCGTTTTACCGCCCAGTTTATTTTTCACGTCAACGACGGCGCGCCTTGCGGCTTGGGCGCCCGCGTGCAGCGCGGCTTAGCCGTCTCATAACCGGTGCGGCAAGACAAGCACGAGGAGAAATGGCGGCTTAGGACCGCAGCTTCAGGCGCGGCGTGTTTGGCGGCCTGGTTAGGCCGCGCGCTTGACGCGCGGGGCGGGGGCGGCTTTCGGAGCCAAGTGCCCGTATTTGGCATGCCATTTCGGGCCGGGGCCGCGCATGTAGTGCAGATCGGGCCGATAGGGGCCTTCGCCGCCGAGGCAAGTACGCCACGCCTGGCGCAGGACTTTGAAGAAATCGTGCCGCATGGAACGCTCCGTACAATGGCTGGCGATGAGGACTGCCCGAGGCTGCCGCCTTCAAACGCACATGCCATTTTCAAACGCACGTTTGAGACATAGTTTGGGCAGAAATCATTAAAAATTGGTAGGATTTTGGCGGCGTACCGAGCAATATCGCCTGGGCTTTGCGCGCCTCGGCGGATAGTTTTGCCGCAAAAGCGCCACCGCCTTGCCGCCGCGCGCCGCCCTCGCTACATCGAGAGCGGATTTCCCTTAAATCCGCGCCTTTAAGCAACGTGCGCTTTCCGCGCTACCCCAAGGTGCGGCGGGCGAGAGCAAAAGACAGCCGAAAGCGAATAATGGCCCGCCAATTCATCTATCACATGGAAGGTTTGTCCAAGACCTATCCGGGCAACCGCAAGGTCTTGGAGAACATTAATCTGTCGTTTTATCCCGACGCCAAGATCGGCGTGCTCGGCGTCAATGGCTCCGGCAAATCGACGCTGCTGCGCATCATGGCGGGGCTCGACCGGGACTTTTCTGGCGAAGCCTGGGCGGCCGCGGGCGCCCGCGTCGGCTATTTGCCGCAGGAGCCGCAGCTCGATCGCGACAAGTCCGTGCGCGACAACGTCATGCAGGGTGTCGGCCCGCAAAAGGCGATCGTCGACCGTTATAACGAGCTCGCGACCAATTATTCCGACGAGACCGCCGACGAAATGACCAAGCTGCAGGATGAGATCGAAGCCAAGGGGCTTTGGGATCTCGATTCCAAGGTCGATCAGGCGATGGACGCGCTGCGCTGCCCGCCGGACGGTACTGACGTCGCGAAACTTTCCGGCGGTGAACGGCGCCGCGTCGCGCTGTGCCAGCTACTTCTTGCTCAGCCCGACCTCCTTCTTCTCGACGAACCGACCAACCATCTCGACGCCGAGTCGGTGTCGTGGCTCGAAGGTCATTTGCGCAACTATCCCGGCGCCATCCTGATCGTCACCCACGACCGCTACTTCCTCGATAACGTGACCGGCTGGATTCTCGAACTCGACCGCGGCCGCGGCATTCCCTATCAGGGCAATTATTCGGCATGGCTCGTTCAAAAGCAGAAACGGCTGGAGCAGGAAGGCCGCGAGGAAGAAGCCCATCAGCGCACGCTGGCGCGCGAGCAGGAATGGATCGCCGCTTCGCCACGGGCGCGGCAGGCGAAATCGAAAGCGCGCTATGAACGTTACGAAGAACTGTTGAAAAAAGCCGGCGACAAGCAGACGCAAACCGCGCAGATCGTCATCCCAGTCACGGAACGGCTCGGCCAGAACGTCATCGACTTCGAGCATCTCAAGAC
>CATPBC010000204.1 GCA_955652195.1 uncultured Xanthobacteraceae bacterium
CAGCGATGTTTCCAGCTGCCCGATCAGAAGCTGCAATTCGAGATCGCGAAATTCGCCGAAAATCTCAGCGATCCAACTGTGCACCTCGGTCGGCCCGCCGGGCTGTTTGGCCATGTATGCAGCAAAGGAAAATCCGGGCCGATCGACAACCCCGCGCACGATCGGGGATAGGTGTGGGATGCGGATCGTCTGGTATTTCGGCGATGACGCTGGAAAATCCTGCGCGATGAGCATGAAAGAGGCGGCTTCGTTGTGGACCGGCACGAATACGGTCTTTTCTAAGCGTCCGCGCAGCTCGGCATAAGTTTGCGCCGTGAATGGCGCCGAGTCGCTGATGAATAGTACAACCGGCTGGATTAGATTTTGCCGAGCTTCGTGTTCGAAGCCGATCTCCGCCATAACCTTGAAAAATTGGTCGAATGGGCCATTGCCGAGATCGATGACCGTCGTGCGCCAGTGATCGGTAATAATGCGGTCGAACAGCGCCATCTGACCGCGCGTGTCGGTGATATCGACCGGCCAGACCAGGTTGGGGAAGCAGGTCGCGAGCGCGGGTTCGCGGGCTTCAAGATCATAACCGACCACCGGTCGTCCGCGCAGCCGCAAGAATTCAATGAGAAGCCGCGCCAGCAACGTTTTTCCAACGCGCGGGTGACGTGAGGCGACGATATAAAGCTGAGTGTGCCGCGCCATTGCCAGCGAGCGTTCCATCCGTTCGGCTGGAGTAACAGTAAGATGGAATCGCAGCCTTCTCTAGTGTCTCGATTCCGAAGTTCGCACGCTTTGTCGGCACGCTCTCATGCGAACTTCGGAATCAAAAGGGACACTAGCAAATACATAATTCTAGTGCGGGTTTTGGATTTGAAGTTCCTATGAGAGCTTCCGACTGAGCTGTAGGAGCTTCAAATCCACCGCACTAGGCTGCTTCTGCCGCTAACTGTGAAAAACCGGCTGCTCGGAGCAGCCTGCTTAAACTCAGGACCTACTGCCCGCCTGAACCCGCGCTGGCGCCGGCGCGGGCGTCGCTTCGGCCGTTGTGTCGAAAAGATCGAGCAGTTTTACGCGATCATACTCGGCCCAAACATTGCCAAGCCAATGCCTCACATAGCCGCGCAGGACGAAGGAGTAATTGGCCGTCTCGCCCTTGGGGTCCTTATTGGAAACGAAAGTCAGGAACGGAACGGATGCAAGTTCAACCTGCTCGTAGGCCATCTCGTTGAGTTTTGGAACGTTGATGACGACGGCGTCCTTCAGTTTTTTAAAGTACGAGGTGTGGGTCGCCTGGTCCCACTCGAAGAAATTGGTGTTGTTGATGAAGTTCTTAACGAGGAAATATTCGGCATCGCTGGTAAAGGGAGCGGTTTCCTCGATCTCGTTGAGCGAAGCAATCGAGGAGCCGAGTATGTGGAACACCACAAAAGTAATCTGTCCCTTTTTGACCGCTTCGAGAAAGCCGATGTCGCGCAAGGCGTGCAGCGTCGGCGACATCAAGCCGGCGCGAACATCAACCACCGTGACACTTGCGTCTGTGGTCGACAGCGTGTCGATGATGCGCATCTGATCGGCCACCGTCGTGACGTCGACGATCTCGCTAACGTCGCGGTGAAAGCGTTTGAGCGTGCCCTTCGGCGTTTCGGTGTCGAAAGCGCGCGTCGCCACTTGATGCGCGGTGAAATAGTCAAGCAATGTTCGGGCGACGGTGGTCTTTCCGACGCCGCCCTTGTCCGCGCCAACCAAGATCAATGCTGGTTTAGCCATAATCGCACCCTCACTGACGCAACACGCGTCTCCATCCTGAAGTAATTTCTACACAGCCGACTGAAACTTGGAAAGACTCATCGCTGTTCGCAGCGCGCGACGCCGACGTTTGGTTAACTATGGTGCGGACCCCACGGTCCGGGTGAAGGAGTCGCTTCCGGTTCCGCAGCAGGTTGCGACCATGGTCCACGATCGGGCGTCGCATCGGAACCTGCGGATGTTGTTGCACCTTCTTCCGATTGCCACGGACTTTCTGCGCCGGATTGCTCGTCTTCCAATTCGCCGGTCGGCGGCGGCAGCGCGATCGGACCGGGATCGTGGCCGCCCGCGAACTTCACCAGTTCAGTTATGCGTCTCTCAACACTCGGGTGAGTATCAAACAACTCTCCGAAGCCTTCGCGCGGATTGTCCACGCACATTTCCATCACTGCCGAGGTCGCGCCCGGCAGTTCGCCGCGCCCTTCGATCTTGCGCAGCGCCGAGATCATGGCGTCGGGATTTTTAGTCAATTCGACCGAGCCGGCGTCGGCGAGGAATTCGCGCGAGCGCGACAGCGCCAGGCGGATAAGGAATGACAGGACATAGGCGACGACGAGAAGTCCGATCGCGATCAGAACGGCGATGCCGGCGCCGCCGCCCCGGCGCCCGTCGGATCGTGAGCTGCGGAAGCTAAAACCGTTGTAAAACCACAGCCGGAAGATCAGCTCGGCAAAAAATGACACCACGCCGGCAATGATGACGGCGACGATCATCATGCGCACGTCGCCGTTGCGGATGTGAGTAAGTTCGTGACCGAGCACCGCTTCGATTTCGGCATCATTGAGCCGGTCGAGCAATCCGGTCGTGACCGTGATCGAATATTGCTTGGCGCTCATTCCGGTGGCGAAAGCATTGAGCGCATTGGACTCGATCACTTTCAGCCTGGGCATGGTAATGCCGCGCGAGATGCAGAGATTCTCCAAGATCGTATAGAGTCGTGGATCATCGGCGCGTTGAATTTCACGACCGCCGGTGACGGCGTCGATCATGTTTTGATGAAAGAAATAGGCGATGACGATCCAGAGCGCGGTGCCGGCGGTCGCGAACGGCGCCGCCTTGAGGAGATCGCTCCAGGCAATCTGCGCTAGCGTGTTGAGATCGGCGTCAAACGACAATGCCGCCGCCAGCAGCGCGCCGGCATAGACCAGCACATAGACCAGGAAAAACAGCCCGATGAGCAGAGCTATCGAGCGGCGCCGGTTTGACTGGATGTGGCTGTAAAGACCATAGGCAGCCATCGCGAATTACTGCATGTGCGTGGGATTAGAACTTGACCGGCGGCGCCTCGCCAACGGCGGCGCGCTCATCGCCGAGATCGAAGAAAGTTTTCGGGGTGAAGCCGAAAGCCGATGCGAACAAAGCGGCGGGGAAGCGCTGAATCCCGGTATTGTATTCCTGAACGGCATTATTGAAGAAACGCCGCGCAGCGGCGATTTTGTTCTCCAGGTCGGTGAGCTCGGCCTGCAGCTGCTGGAAATTAGTGCTGGCTTTCAGGTCGGGATAGGCTTCAGCGAGGGCAAACAGCTGCCGCAGCGCTCCGGTCAGCATGTTTTCGGCGGCCGCTTGCTGCGCCGGGCCTTGCGCGGTCATCGCCGCATTGCGCGCTTTGACCACTTCGTCGAGCGTGCCGCGCTCATGCGCCGCATAGCCCTTCACCGTCTCCACTAGATTGGGCACGAGGTCATGTCGCTGCCGCAGCTGTACGTCGATATCGGCGTAAGCCTGATTGACGCGCTGCCGCATGGACACCAGGCCGTTGTAGACGCCGATCGCCCAAATAACGAGAACGACTATGACGCCAAGAACGATCATGGTCGAAGTGGACATTCCGGAGCTCCTTACGTCTCGGCTTGAAGGCGCAACCGCTTTCATCACCGCAATCGATAGTATAGCCAAATATAGTGGCTGCGCCCGTGCGCGGCGAGAGCTGGCAGCCGAAATGCTGGTGTCCCGATTCCGAAGTTCGTAAGCATTTGCGGCGCGCTCGTACGAACTTCGGAATCGATAAGGACACCAGCAACTCTATCCTTGTAGTGCCGCTTCTGAACCCGAAGTTCGCATCCGAGCGTTCCGCAAACTTGTGCGAACTTCGGGTTCGCGGCACTAGCGAGTGCCGCGGGAATTGCGGCAGGATAGTTCGTGTGGCGCGTGCCGGCGCCGCGGGCAGAGAGGGACCATGCAGGGCAAGATCGCGCTTGAAGAGCATTTCGCCATACCAGAGACGCTGGAAGATTCTCATGGCTATTTTCCCGACCGGGTGTGGCAGGAAGTTAAAAGCCGGGTCATGGATATTCATGAGCGCCGGCTGCGCGAGATGGACGCGAACGGGATCGAGCTGATGCTGCTTTCGCTCAATGCGCCGGCGGTGCAGGCCATTCCAGACAAGGCGCGCGCCGCCGAGATCGCACGCAAAGCCAACGACTATCTCGCTGAACAAGTGGCCAAGCGACCCAATCGATTTCAGGGTGTGGCGGCGCTCGCGATGCAGGATGCTGACGGTGCGGCGCGCGAACTGGAGCGCTGCGTCAACGAGCTCGGCTTTCGTGGCGCGCTGGTCAACGGCTTCTCGCAGACCGGCGACGCCGAGAAGGTCGTCTACTACGATCTGCCGCAATACCGGCCGTTCTGGGCGACTGTTGAGCGGCTTGATGTGCCATTTTATTTGCACCCGCGTAATCCACTGCCGCGCGACAGCAAAATTTACGAAGGCCATCCCTGGCTGCTCGGGCCGATCTGGGCATTCGGCCACGAGACCGCGGTACACGCCTTGCGCTTGATGGGCTCAGGGATGTTCGACGAACACCCGCGGCTCAATATTATTCTTGGCCATCTCGGCGAAAACCTGCCCTACGCAATGTGGCGGATCGACAACGCCAATGGCTGGATCGAGAACCGGCACAACTATCCGGCGAAGAAACGGATGCGGGATTATTTCTGCGCCAATTTCCACATCACCACGTCCGGCAATTTTCACACTCAGGCACTGATCGATGCGATGCTGGTGCTTGGCTCGGACCGCATCATGTTTTCTGCCGACTGGCCGTTCGAGAATATCGATCACGCGGCGCGCTGGTTCGATGCCTGTCCAATCAGCGAACCGGA
>CATPBC010000205.1 GCA_955652195.1 uncultured Xanthobacteraceae bacterium
CGACCAACGCCGCGAATACGTTCAGCGCGGGACTGAAAGGGCGTTTCCAAGAAACCAAGATCGACGACGATCACCGCCTCGAAAATGCAACGTACCCGGTGCTCAAGCTGATCGACGGCCAGATCAAGCGGGTCGATGAGCCGGCGCTGACTGCGATCAATATGCGCCTACGCGATGACTACACCGCCGATTGCCAGCGCGGGCTCGACCGTTGGAACAAGATCATCGCCAAGACCGGGGTCGAGTTTAAATTCGAACTGCCGCACGTCGGTTTCCATCGCCTGATCGGCGAGTTCAAGGACGTGAAAGCGACGCCCGCCGGCAAGCTCATCGACGAGGCCACTTGGAATCGCGACAAACAACAGTGGCTGCCGTCGAAGGACGATGGTGACTTTATCGGCAGTCTGATGAAGCAGGTACTCGAACCGGGCAAGTTTGCAAGCTGGATTGCGCCGCCGCGCATCGGCATCGACAATAAGCCCGGCGATTTCGAATATGTGAAAATCGCGGCGTAAACATCTTCCCCCGCCCCGCTTCGCCTGCGCTGCGCGGGGGAGGAGCAGCGTCGCTGTACGGTTTTATTTGTTCGTGAGCGGTCCTTCGCGTAGCCGCGACAGATCGAAGCGGTCGATCTCGCACAACAATTCGACGAAGGCTTTAGCGCCTTGCGCCAGGGCCGCTTCGCCCTTTTCGGCCTTTGCCAGGGTAGCATCGCCGACGGCGCCGGTCGGATTGAGGTCCTGCGTCATCCAGGCAAAGCCCGCCGGCCGATAAGCGCCAAGCCACCGGAACTCTTGCGCCATGGCGATGGTCTCGGGAGTCGCGCGGGCCGCCTTGTCCATGCGGACCGTGCTCGGCATCGCCGCCAGCATTAGCGACGTCTCGATGTCGCCAGCGTGAATGCCGCGCTTTCTTTCCTCGCTCGAGAAGACGCCGTCGGGATAACCGAAGCGGTGCCAGCCGACCGTTATCGCCAACATGCCGTACCGCGCGCGCAGATCGCGTGCCACCAATTCCATCGCGGCGACGTTGCCGCCGTGGCTGGTGACAAGAACGAGCTTGCGCAGCCCGGCACGCGCAACACTCTCGCCTAGTTCGGTCCATGCGGCGACCGCGGTCGCAGCCGAGAGGCTGAGCGTTCCCGAATAGGCCAGGTGCTCGGTCGAAATGCCGACGCGCTGCGTCGGAAGGAAAGTGACGGGAATATCCTGCGGCAAAATCTCCTGTACCTGCTTGAGATACGCATCGGCGATGAAGCTATCGACGCCGAGCGGCAGATGCGGCCCGTGCTGCTCGACGGCAGCCAACGGCAACACCGCAATCCAGCGCGCCGTCGCGGCGCCGGCGATGTCTTGCCAGGTCATGTCCAGCCAATCGCGCTTGGGCAGCGCCATCATTTCACACTCGTCGCTCGTGAAGGAATCTGACTTTAGTGCGGGCTTACTCTATTGTCGCGTCCCCGGCGCAGAGGAGCAACTGATGGCATTCACGGCTATGTTGAAGAGCCGGCTGACGGGTCTTGGATGTCGTCTTGCGCTTGCCGGCGCGATATCCAGCTTTGCATTCAACTTTGCCTTGGCTCAGGCTTTGGACAAAGTCTCGTTCGGCACCAATTGGGTCGCCGAAGGCGAGCATGGCGGCTTTTACCAGGCGCTGGCGGACGGCACGTATCGCAAATATGGCCTCGACGTCACCATCGTGCCCGGCGGGCCGAACGTCAATAACCGCATCCTGCTGCCGGTCGGTAAGATCGATTTTTTTCTTGGCGCCAATACGCTCCAGGCATTCGACGCGGTCGAGCAAAACGTGCCGACGATCGAAGTCGCCGCTCTATTTCAGAAGGACCCGCAGGTGCTGATCGCCCACCCAGATCAGGGCATCGAGAAATTCACGGATTTAAAAAAGCTGACGTTGCTCATCTCCAGAGAAGGCGTGGCGACCTATTACCAGTGGCGCAAGGCGGACTACGGTTTTAGCGATGCGCAAGTGCGGCCCTACACATTCAACCCACAGCCGTTTCTCGCCAACAAAAGGAGTGCGATGCAGGGCTATGTAACGTCGGAGCCGCTCGCCATCGCCAAGGCTGCCAATTTCACACCCAAAGTATTCCTGCTCGCCGATCAGGGATTTTCCGCCTATTCGACGCTGATCGAGACGCGGCGCGACCTAGTCGACAAAAGGCCGGATCTCGTACAGCGCTTTGTCGATGCCTCCACCATCGGCTGGTACAACTATCTTTACGACGACAACCGCGCCGCCAACGCGCTGATAAAAAAACAAAACCCGGAAATGACCGACGAACTGCTGGCGTATTGTGTCAGCGCCATGAAAAAATACGGCATCGCCGATTCCGGAGATGCGCTCACGCTCGGCATTGGCGCCATGACCGACGCGCGCATGGAGGATTTCTTCGACAAAATGATGAGAGCCGGCGTGGCGAAATCGAACCTCGATTACCGCAAGGGCTACACGCTACAATTCGTCGACAAGAAGGTCGGGCTCGATCTGCGGCCGAAGCGATAATTGCCGATGGCGCCAGCGACCGCACTGCAGACCTCGCCTTCGCTGCTCGCTCTGCACGGCGTCGGCAAGACCTTCCCGAACGGCACGCAGGCGCTTGCAAATCTCAATTTCAACGTCCGCCGCGGCGAATTTCTGTCGCTGCTGGGCCCCTCGGGTTGCGGCAAATCGACGGTGCTGCGCATCATCGCCGGCTTGACAGCGCCGAGCCACGGCAGCGTCGAATGGCCTGATCCGTCGACGCACGCCGGCAAATCGAACCGTATTGGCTTTGTCTTCCAGGACCCGACGCTGATGCCCTGGGCCAGCGTCTTCAACAACGTAGCGCTGCCGCTCGTACTCAAAGGCGTGGCGGCAGCGAGCATCGCACGGCGAGTCACGGCGGCGCTCGATCGTGTCGGTCTCGGCAAATTCGCGCAAGCCTTTCCGCGCGAATTGTCCGGCGGCATGCGCATGCGGGTCTCGATCGCGCGCGCTCTCGTCACCGAGCCGGAACTTCTTTTGATGGACGAACCGTTCGCCGCGCTCGACGAGATCACCCGTTTCAAGCTCAACAACGATCTGCTGCAGGTCTGGCAGGCGACCGGCACGACGGTTGTCTTCGTCACGCATTCGGTCTTCGAATCGGTTTATCTGTCGAGCCGCATCCTGGTGATGAGCGCTCGTCCCGGCCGGATCTTTACCGAACTCGCGATCGACGCGCCCTATCCGCGCGACAACAACTTCGGCACCTCGGCCGAGTACGCCGCATTCTGCCGCCGCACCTCCGCGGCACTGGCCCAGGCCATGGCCGGAGAAACCGTGGCTGGTGACAATGCGGCTGGAGACAAGCCGTGAAAGCTGCAGCGTCAATCCAGGAGCGATATGATCGCCTGCTGCGGATCGCGCTGCCCATCGTCGTGCTCGCACTCGGGCTTTTGCTCTGGGAAGCGATCGTATGGATCAACAAAATCCCGCCCTACGTGCTGCCAGGCCCGAGGTTGATCCTGCGCACGCTGATCGATGATTGGGAACTGCTGTCGCAATCGCTTGTGGTCACGCTGGCGACGACCGTCGAAGGTTTTCTGCTCGCCGCATTCGGCGGGGTCGGCCTGGCGGTGCTGTTCAACCAATCGCGCCTGCTTGAATATTCGCTTTATCCCTATGCCGTGATCTTGCAGGTGACGCCGATCGTTGCGATCGCGCCGCTATTGCTGATCTATCTGCCGCAGCCGCTTGCGGTGTTGGCCTGCGCCTGGATAGTGGCGTTCTTTCCAGTCTTGGCAAACACGACGCTCGGGCTGCATTCGGTGGACCGCAATCTCGCCGACCTATTCACTCTATACGGCGCCTCGCGCCGCCAGCTCCTTTGGTACCTCAAGCTGCCTTCGGCGCTGCCCTACATCATCGGCGGATTGCGGATTGCCGGCGGACTGTCGCTGATTGGCGCGGTGGTGGCGGAAATCGCCGCCGGCTCCGCCGGCGCCGGCTCCGGGCTTGCTTACCGCATCGCCGAATCCGGATACCGTCTCAACATCCCGCGCATGTTCGCCGCGCTGCTACTGCTGTCGGTCGCCGGCATCGCGATCTTTTATGCGCTTTCGCTGCTTAATTACCTGGCGCTGCGCCGCTGGCATGAGAGCGCGCTGGAGCGCGGAGCATAATCACGGCTTATTGCTTGAACACGAATTTTTCCGAAGTCTTCATGCGAGAGCCGCCGCGAGTGCGCGTGCGGCATGCATCGCGTGGCGGCCGGTCCAGTCCCGAATTTGCTGCCGGCACGAGGTTCCGTCGGCGACGATGATGGCGTCGCTAGTCGCCTCGCGGATCGCCGGCAGTAGCGACAGCTCTCCCATCATGCGCGAAATCTCGATCGTCTCGGCATCATAACCGAACGCGCCGGCCATGCCGCAGCAGCTGGATTCGATTGTTGTCAGATCAAGCTCGGGAACGAGACGAAGAGCGGTTTCGGCGGCATTCATTACGCCGAATGATTTCTGGTGACAGTGACCGTGCAGCAAGACGCGCCGCTTTGCGGGTGAGAACTTGATATCGAGTTTTCCGGCGGCGGCTTCGCCGGCGAGGAATTCCTCAAGCGTCACGACCTTGCATGCGGCTTGTTTGGCGGCATCGTTTTTGACGAGCGCCGGGATTTCGTCACGGAATGTGAACGTGCAGCTGGGCTCAAGCCCGATCACCGGCAATCCGCGCGCGACGTACGGCGCCAGCGCCGCCAGCGTGCGTTCCGCCTCGCGTCGGGCTTCATCGGTTTTGCCGACCGCCAAAAATGTGCGGCCGCAACAGAGCGGCCTTGCGCCATCCTTCGCCGCTGCGAAATGGATCTTATAGCCGCCAGCTGCGAGCACCGCGATCGCCGCATCAATGTTTTCGGGTTCAAAATAACGATTGAAGGTGTCGGCGAAGACGACCACTTCTCTAGCCGTGCGCTCCCCGGTTGAGGCGGACGTGAGTTTGTCCTGCCGGAAATAATCGCTTCGCCATTTCGGCAGCGGACGGTGGGCGCTGAACTGCGCAACCCACTCGGATAGCTTCGCCGCGCCGGGAACGCGGTCACGCAGATTGAAAAGCCACGGCAGCCGCGCCGCGTAGGGCGCATAGCGCGGCAGATAACCGACCAACCGGTCATGCAGCGATAAACCAAATCTTTGCGCCCGCGCCCGTAACACTTCGATCTTCATCCGCGCCATATCGACGCCGGTCGGACATTCGCGCCGGCACGCTTTGCAGGACACGCAAAGCTTCAGCGTCTCCGCCATTTGTTCCGATGTCAGGGCGTCGGGTCCAAGCTGGCCGGTGATGGCAAGGCGAAGGGTGTTGGCGCGCCCGCGCGTCACGTCGCGTTCGTCGCGGGTGACGCGATAACTCGGGCACATGACGCCGCCGGCGAGCGCGCGGCATGCGCCGTTGTTGTTGCACATTTCAACCGCGCCCTGGAATCCGCCGCCGGCACCCGGATAAGCCGACCAGTCGAGCGCGGTCGCGGCCACCTCGCCGCGATAACCGGGGCCGTAACGGAAATAGCTGCGATCGTCGAATTTCGGCGCGCGGACGACCTTGCCCGGATTGAACAGGTTCTGCGGATCGAACCGGTCCTTCACCTCGGCGAAGGCACGCACCAATTCGGCGCCGAACATCTGCTGGTGAAATTCCGAGCGGACGATGCCGTCGCCGTGCTCGCCGGAATGCGAGCCCTTGTACTCGCGCACCATGGCGAAGGCTTGTTCGGCAATGGCGCGCATGGCGCGCACGTCCTTGTCGAGCCGCAGGTTGAGCACTGGCCGCACATGCAGGCAGCCAACCGCGGCGTGGGCATACCAGGTCCCGCGCGTGCCGTTTTTCTCGAAGATCTCGGTCAGCCGGGCCGTGTAGTCGGGGAGATGTTCGAGCGGCACCGCACAGTCCTCGACGAAAGAGATCGGTTTGCCCTCCTCCTTCATCGACATCATGATGTTCAAGCCCGCGGTGCGTACCTCGCCGGTTGCAGCCTGCAGTTTTGGATCGAGCACTTCAACGACGCCGCCCCATTTGGCGCCGGTTTTGTCCCATGCCAGGCCGAGGTCGCCGATCAGCGCACCGAGCGCTTTGAGGCGGCGCGCGTTTTCATCGTCATCTTCTGCGAATTCGACAAAAAGAATTGCCTCCGGATCGCCGCGCAGGAACGCATCGACCGTCGGTTTGAACATGTCGATGTCACGGGCAAGGCCAAGCATGGTGCGGTCGATCAACTCGACGGCGATCGGCCCGAGTTTGACGATATGCTGTGCCGCGGCCATCGCCTCATGGAAGCTGCCGAAATGGCAGGCGCCGACCGCCCGGCGGCCAAGAAGCGGCGAAAGCTTCAATTCCAAGCCAGTCGAAAATGCGAGCGTGCCTTCCGAACCGACCAGAAGATGCGCCAGATTGATGTCGTTGCGCCCGGGAACGATGGCGTCCAGATTGTAGCCGCCGACACGGCGCTGCACCTTTGGAAAGCGCCGTTCGATTTCGGCGGCTTCGCGGCTGGCAATCGCAACAAGATCGCGAACGAGCATGGGCGGCACATTAACGCCGCTGTCACCCATGCGGCCAAAATGCGCCCGGGTGCCGTCGGCGAGGACGGCGTCGATCGAGACAACGTTTTCGCGGGTATTGCCATAGCGCAGCGAGCGCGCGCCGCAGGAATTGTTACCGACCATCCCACCGATCGTGGCGCGCGACGCCGTGGAAATATCGACCGGAAACCACAAGCCGTGCGGCTTGAGCGCGCGGTTGAGCTCGTCGAGGACGATACCCGGCTCGACCACGCAGCGCCGGCCGGCTGCATCGATTGCGACGATCCGGTTGAGATATTGCGAGCAATCCAGGATGAGCGAGTGGTTGACGGTCTGGCCGGCCTGCGAGGTACCGCCGCCGCGCGCCGTTACGGCGACGCCTTCCGCACGGCAAATCGCGAGCGCGCGTTCGGCATCCTCGATCGAGCGCGGGGCGACCACGCCGACCGGCACGATCTGATAATGCGACGCGTCGGTCGCATAGCGGCCGCGGGTGAAGGCGTCGAAGTGAACATCGCCGGCTTGCTCCGCCTTGAGCCGACGTTCGAGCGTTTTTTCGAGCGCGGGCAATAGCGGTGCCGGCAAGAATGTCTCCTTGAATTCGTCGGGCGATTGCCTGCGTGCATGGGCGCGCCAGGCATCACAAGCGTTCGGGGCTTGACCCGAATGTCGCATTCGTTATTCAACGCGACAAGCCGCGAGCGCCACGGACGCGCGCCCCCAGGCTCGGTCTACCCGTCCGAAGGAGTACCGAAAATGC
>CATPBC010000206.1 GCA_955652195.1 uncultured Xanthobacteraceae bacterium
CCGCAAAATCAACCATCGCAGCCGTTCCAAACTGGACAGGACTATGTGGTCGAAGGCTTGCGCATAGCCGATAAGCGCGCCCGAAGCGGATCACCCTTTCGTCTCTTTGGAACCGCCAGTGTCGGCAGCCAGAGTCTGACCGGAATTGCGCGCCTTCAGCGGCTACGAAACGGTCCGAAGCTGGCAGGCGTATCCGCGGTTTGGCCATTCGAGACCGGCTGGGCCACTAAAGCCAGGTGGCTTCCGGAGCATGTTTTAGTTCTACACGCTGAGATTTACCCGAGCGTCAGGGACCCACTGCCCGATGAAATTAAGGATCGTGGCCAAGTTCGAGCGATGTGGCAGTGGGCGCGCGACTCGGATCGGGACAATCTTCTGTGGCGCGAATTTTGTCGGCCGATTGAGGTAGAAACGGGATCGAAAGAGGATCTGGCAATCCAGCTCACGGAAGGCTGGATTCTCGGCTGCTCACCGACAGCAATTACTCAATGAGCTAAGATGAGCGTCACGGTTTATTCAGCGAATCCATGAAGAACGTCTCGATCGCGTCGCACTCGTCGGCGCGGTCGCCGCGCTTGTTGGAATCGAGATAGCCGCGTACTTCAAGCTGGTCGAGTTGACCCTTCGTCGCCAGGATCGGCCGCAAGAACAGGCCGCGCTTGCGGCGCTTGCGGTGCCGACCAGTCGCCTCGCGAATCTGTTCTCGCCTATTTGTCATGCAGTCACGGGAAAGATGTAATCGGTTACAGTTGTAATCGATCACCGGTTAGTAATCGATTACGTGTCGACAAGTTCATATCCAGAGGTGCCCGCCCACAGCCAGGTCAAGGGCGGGTTCTGTGGAATCCCCTTCGTCCTGATGTGAAACTTGCGTGCGAGGTGAAGCCCCGTCTACACCCCGACGTATACGGCGTCAGGGGAAACACGCCCTCAAGCGGTGCCAGGGACTTGTCATCACGCGCAAATTTTTCGTCAGACCGCCGCTTGATCCGAATTGTGCTACATCCGTCGCACCTTCTTCGGCATGCCGCCAAATCCCCTGGCGTGAACTGCCGAGTATTGATCAGTCGTAAAATAGCGAGCCTTCATCCAGCCCAATACAATTCCCGGCTGGTAGCGGTCACCACCGCTGGTTCAGAGTGAGCAACTTTGCTCAGACGCCGAGCAGTCATGCGAGTAGAAATTATTTGGAGGCAATCTCACGGTCACCCAAATGCGGCAGCATTCGTCCGTTCGACAAAGGTTCAGATATTTCGGTGTGATCGCCATATTTCTCATCGTCACGGTGGCATTGTGCTGGGGTATTGCGCACATTTAAACAATCGGTCTGTCGATGAAAACTGCACTGCTTATGATGATCTTCATCGCTGCTGCGAGCCCGGTGTTGGCAAATCCGTATCGCTCTTACCATTCGGGTCGGGCAGCCTGGGGTGAGTCTTCATACATCGACTGCGAGACAGTCTGGGTCTACGTGGCTCAGCTAGGTGTGGAGCATGCCAAGGCGTTAGCTCGCGCCGCCGGGATGACCGCATCGCAAGAATGGAGAGCAAAGCGGTGCCTTGCGACGAAGGACTGACCAATAAACGGTTCCGCCTTATGGCGGGGTCGTTATTACATCAGGCGTGACAGGCACAAGGCCCGAAAAGCGAAGTTGCTGCGCGGCCGCTGGGGAAAGATCAATGATCCGACCTTTGCCGAATGGTCCGCGGTCGTTAATCCGTACCATGACTGTTCGACCGTTTTGCAAATTGGTGACGCGGACGATTGTCCCGAAGCGTAGCGAGCGATGTGCCGCTGTCAGCTTTCCTGGAAAAAACGACTCACCGCTGGCTGTCTTCCCATCCTTCTGCGAGTAAGTAGCCGCTAAGGAGTGCCCGTCTTTGGCAGTCGCAGGTTGACTGATAACGCCCAATAAGCATGTGAGCGCCAGCCAAAGTGTTCTTGTGGTCATGAACTGGCCCCGACTTAAATCCGTTGATTAATGGAATCTGTTAGTCAATCGCGGCCCTGCCAAAAACAGATCACCACCTCGGTTGGGAACGCTCCCTTGCCCGACATCCCTATTGCCGCATGCGCTCCTCGGCAGTCGCCGTCTGTTCAAAATTGCTCACCTAGATGGCCCGCCAACACAAATCGTAATGATCGATCTCGCCGACTCGAGGGAAATTTGGAACTTACGTTCAACCGGGGTGTTTCCCATTGGAGCGCCGTGCCTTCCAGTTAAAGTCGCGCGCGCCTTCGTCGGAGTGCACAATGAACATTTTTTACATAATCGGAGTCGTGGTCGTGGTGATCATAGTTGCAGGGTTCTTGGGAGTGCACCTTTGAACAGTGCGTTTTGAATACGTGACTTGAAGCTACGCGTTTCTGTGCAGACGTTCAGCGCGTCATCGCGTTACGAATGATGCGGCTGGCATCAGGTGACCCCCTCGCGACAACTGAAGCTTGGCAGATGGTTTCAGAAAAGGTTTTCGCCTTTGAAGAGGCGCATGTCGGCTAAGAAAGTCGCCTAGACGCCCCCGTTCTTGCTTCGCGAAGACGGAATACTTTGGCAAAACAAGCGGCCAAATCAGAACCTCGAAACGAGTGGCGCGTAGGACTTTTAATTGGATTTGCGGTTCGCCGAAGTTAGGCACAGCCGCCTATTGCGACCGCAAGCGTAGCCATGGGGCGCTTTTTTGCCTGAGTGGCAATTCGCTCTAGAGCGTCGTTGCCAACCCTGGCACCGACGTTGATTGCCTCGTTGCCGAAACTCAACGCTTGGTCACCCGCCACTCGCTGACCACGACCGAAGCGGTCTACTATTTCATTCAAGATCGGTCCGATTGCGTCGGCAATTTGGCTCCCCGCCGCAGATGCACCGGCGGAGGCGCGTCGGCTTGCGCTCTTCCCAATCCCGCCGAGTTCCTTTTCGATGGCGCGCAAGTGGCTCGCGATGGCGGAGATGCGAGGGTCAAACTCCGTCGAACGATGATGGAACATCAACTCCTCCCTGTGTAGGACCTTTCTTTTCCGGCGCGTCTTTGTCCGGAGGGATTTCAGGCGCACTACGCCCCGGCACCATATTTGGCACGGGAGGCATGATTTCCGGCTCTTGTCGCTTCGGTTCGCCGTCCATAGCAGCCCTTCTCGCTAACTGACGCAGGACAATCCCTTGACGGAACAAACGTTCCGGGCAGTGAACTTTCGCTCACGTTTGCGCGTTGACACCAAACAACCCCAATTCGAGCGGAGCACGCGACATGCCGGAGACCTCGACCACTGATTTCAACCGCGCTATGCGAGATGCCAAAAAGCAGGCCGGAGGCGTCGCAAATGAAGTATCGGATGCCGCCTCTCAGGTCGCCGATGCCGCTACCAATGCCGCACGAAAGACGGCCAGTTCCTTTGAGAAGGCATTGCGCGACACCATCGAAAATCAGCCCTATACGGCCGTAGCTATCGCGCTCGGCCTCGGATGGCTTTTCGGCAGAACACATCGCCCGTTTTGAACCGAACGAGCCGTCTTTACGGATGCGCTCTGCCAACTAATGCTCTATCACCACGCTAGTAAGGTCCATCTTTAAAATTCATTCTTATCGACCGATTTCTTCATCGCAGCGGACGCGGCGGCAACCTGCGCCTCTGCGAGCGCAGCTATCTTTTCAGTCACCATGCGATGCGCCTCAGTTTGACGGCCTCGCGTACTTTCGGCGGCAATTTGCATGCATCGGAGTGCCGCCACACTCTGTGCCTCCCACGCAAGTCGAGCGGCCTGCAAGGATAATGAGTACCATGCGTTCCACATTTGCATCGGATTCAACATTTGCTCGTTCCAAAGGTCAACGATCTATCAAAAAGTAATCACTCGTACTTGTCGTGCCGACGGATACCCGTTTTCCTTATGCCGCGTGTGAGCTCGAATGGACCACCGCCGAAATGAAGCCGACGTGCAGGCCAGGTATATTCCTGCAGCCACGTTCATTTTGTTACTCCACGATTATGTCGCCAGTTGAGATAGGAAAATCAGGCCGTGTCGTTTTTTGATATTTAGTTTCAAGAAGATGCTGTGTACGTGCATCTTCACGGTTCCAGCGCTGAGGCTTAGTTCACGAGCAATTTCCTTGTTCGACAAACCGCGCGCGACTAGCTGCGCGACCTCGCACTCGCGAGCGCTGAGGTTAATTGACCAATCACGCAATGCACCCTCGTCGGCCGGAGAGCCCTTGTCTTGATTTGCAGCTTGCAGTCGGTCAAAGAGGCCGGTGCAGTCTACCGAGCAGCCAGCCGATTCCCAACGCGACGACGGCAGTTGTGTAAGGTTGAGTTTCAATGCTGTTCCGCAGCCAGGCATCGAGTGTGGTCGCAGTTTGTCGGGCGACATCAGCGGTTTGACCGTAAACATCTTGTGCGGCGCCGGCCGCTTGGTTCAAGAGGCCTTCGGCTCTTATTTTGGTATCACCGGTAGCGCGACCGACCTGCTCCTCAATCTTGCCGCCGAGGTTTCGAGCCGTTCCCTCTAAGCGATTCTCGTCCATGGCGACCTC
>CATPBC010000207.1 GCA_955652195.1 uncultured Xanthobacteraceae bacterium
AACCCGCGCACCAGTTGTGGCCCGCCGAAGAAGCCGCTCAGCAGCGGCAATTGCTGGCCGCCCCATGGCGTGACATAGCCGCCTTGTGCGCGCACCACGCCGACCAGATCGCCAACGATCGGATGATACAGCCGGACATCTTCGGTGGTTCGGGCAAATTTTGCCGCGCCGCCGAGCCCGGCGAATTCGTTGTTGGTCCGCGCCCAAACGCCGGTCGTCGGATCTTTAGGATTGTCGAGCGTGCTGTAAGTCACGCCATTGCCCACGGAGGATACCCAATAAGCACCCGCCTGCGCCGCCTGCTGGATCGGCAGCGAAACCGTGCCGATCGCCGGATTAAGCGAAACGCCTTGATTGTAGATCGAGTAATTCCAGTTTACGCCAAGATTGTCGGTGATCGGTGTGCCGGCAGAAAACTTGGCGCCGTAAAGGCTGGTGTTGAACGCCTGGTTGGAATTGGCGAAGGTTTGTCGGCCGAATAATTCGGCGCCAACGGCGAGCCGCTGACCGAGAAACCAGGGATCGGTGAAAGCGAGATCGAAGCCCCTGGCATATTGGCCATAGGTGACCGACGCTTTGGCGATGTTGCCGGTGCCGAGGAAATTCGAATCGCTGATGGTCACTTGAGCCAAAAAACCGTCGCTGGTCGAATAGCCGCCTGAAACGAAGAAATTCCCGGTCTGCTGTTCCTCTACCGCGACGTCGAGCACGACGCGATCCGGCGCCGAACCGGGCACGGCAGCGATTTTCACCGATTTGAAATAGCCAAGCGCTTTGAGGTGGCGTTCGCCGCGATCGATCAGCGCCCGATTATAAGCATCGCCTTCGCCGACGTCGAATTCGCGGCGAATGACCTCGTCGCGCGTCTTGATGTTGCCGTGGATTTGAATGCGCTCGATATAGAGCCGCCTGCCCTGCTCGATCCGGTACGAAATGTCGATCAGCCGGCGATCGGCGCGGCGCTCGCTGTGAGGAACGACGCTGGCGAAAGGTTCGCCGCTCTTGGCGAGCGCGATTGCCAAATCCTCGACCGATTTGCCGACCGCATCCGCATCGTAAATCGCGCCGCTCTCGCTGCGAAGGTTGTTACGCAGTACATTGCCGTCGACGCCGTTCAATCGCGATTGGATCTCGACTTTGCCGAAGCGATATTGTGGGCCTTCATCGACCTTGAAGGTGACCACGGCACCTTTCTTCCCGGCATCGTACTGAGTTGCGGAAGACACGCGTACATCGGCATAGCCGTGTGCGAGATAGAAACGCCGCACCAAATCCTTGTCGTTCTCGACGCGGTCGGGATCGTAGATGTCATTGTCGAGAACGAAACTCAAAACATTGCTGACGCCGGTTTTCACGATCGCTTTGAGCTTGGTTTGCGAAAAAGCCGTATTGCCGGTGAATACAATGTCCTTCACCGCAAGCTTTTCGCCTTCCTTGATCTCAAAAACGAGATTGACCCGGTCGTTTTTGCCGCCCTGCTTTGGCTCTATCGTCTTCGGCACCACTTGCGCGTTGAAATGGCCGCGCGACCGATAGACATCGAGAATACGGACGACGTCGCTTTGCACTAATTCGCGTGACAGCGGTCCGCCGATCTTGGACTGCAGCTGTTTTTTCAGATCGGCGTCTTTGAGCTTTTTATTGCCTTCGAGAGCGATCACCCCGATGGTCGGATTTTCCACGACCACAACCAGAATGCGGTTTCCATCATGCGAGATTTTCACATCGGCGAACAATCCGCTGCCGTATAGACGTTTGAGTGCGGCATCGCGCGCGCTGGCGTCGTATTGCCCGTCCGGCCCGGCATGGAAGAACGAGCGGACCATGTCCACCCCGATGTGGCGGTTGCTGATCACGGTAATAGCCTGATCCGAGTCGCCGGCCGCAGCGGCCCCGACGCAAACCGCCGTCGCAAGCAATCCCGCAAAAAGCGCGGCGATCCCCCGGCAACGCATCCCGCACAACTCCCCAATCCAGCAGGTAAATTCACCAAGACCGAGGGGCGGCAGCGTGTCCGATTGTGTCGAAATGTGAGGTATTGTTGGGGCGCCTGCCACAAAGGTTTACGTGTTGAGGCTTTAAGCTCGCACCAATGCGCCGCGGCGGCGTTTGCCGGATATCGGCCGTGAACGCGGCGAGCTGATATTTCGGGTGATTCCGGCATGGTCCGAGCGCAAGCGCCGGACGCAATCGCGGCGTTTACCATGATTTTGCTCAGTGCCGCGACTGCCATAACGAAAAGGCGCGAGGCCCGTGGCCGCCAACTGGTGCGGCTTAGCCTCGCGCCGTTTCCGTACACGCCGCCGGGACGACGCGTTGTCGCGATTATGCGTTTAGCGATAGAGTCGCCTTCTCATAATCGCCACTGCCCATGCCGCTATCGGCGAACATACCATGCGCCGCGATCCATTCGAACGACTGCTCATAGACTTCCTTGGTGTAAGGTTCGAACACCAAACGTTCACCGGGCCCCCAGCGCCGCGTATCCATCAGGGCGTGGAAACGCTCGGGGAATTCATTTTTATAATAATGCGTGTACAGTTCCGGCCGCAGGTCGATGTCGCGTTGCGCCCGGCGCAGCGCGCGGAAAAATTTTCTCAAGTCTTCCGGATCGGGGTCGCCATGGATCATCGTGGCGATCATGAAGGTCGTGTCGATGACTTTACGGAAACCGAGCTGCTCGACGAAGTAGTACGGGCCACTGAACAGGCTGACCGCGGGCGCCTTGCCCTCGATGAGCTGTTCCATGCGCTTGAACAACATCCCGTCGGCAAAGTTCAGCTTGATCTGTTCGGGCTTGAGATATGGTTCCAGCGCCTGCACAGTCGCATAATGACTGCCGGACTGATAACCGACCGAAACCGGCACGCCGGCTAGATCGGCCGGCGATTTCACCGGTGAATCGGGCGCGACGTAAATGCCGGCAGGCGACACCGAATAGACGTCGGTATACATGCGGCCGATGCCCTTGGATGCGGCGACATTGACGGTCCAGTGGCAAGCGCAGCTTACATTGGACTTGCGGCCTTCTTCGAACGACTGGAACGCCCCGACTTTGTCGCCCTTGTCGTGGATCTTGCCGCCGGTTGCGCGCACCAGTTCGCGAAATTCGTAATCAAGGCCCTCGTCGCGAAAGTAGCCTTTCTCTTCCGCCACCCATTCCTGCAAGCGGAAATGCGGTTCGATGATGAATTTTGCCATGGCGTTCTCCCCTCTCATCAGCAGGCGTTGAAGTGACCGATGCGCCGCGCTTGGCTGCGCTCGGCGACGCGTCGCGCGCGGATCATTTTGACGTGATCGTCCATTAGGGCGCGCGCGCCGCTTGGGTCGCGAAGCTCGATCAAGTCGGCAAGCTTGGTGTGAATTTCCAGGATGTGCCGCGCCAGTTTCGACGTGGCGGTGACGTTGCGACGCGGCCACGAGACATGTTCGAGCGAGATGAGCTGCACCAGAATGACCCGGTTGTGCGAGGCCTCGGCCACGGCGAGATGGAAGTCGCGCGACAGCCGTGTGAATTCGTCGAGATCGCCGATCGCCGCTTCGGCCTCGCGCAACAGCCGGCGCAATTTTTCGATATCCTGCGGCGTGGCGTTTTCGGCGGCGAGTTCGGCGCCAAGCGTCTCAATGGCGCGCTGCGCGTCCATGATTTCGGCCGCGCTCACACCGGTGAGGTCGAGCTGC
>CATPBC010000208.1 GCA_955652195.1 uncultured Xanthobacteraceae bacterium
CTGCTGCAGCAATTGCAGCGCGAATACGCCCCGCGCGGGGTCAATCTCGTGCGCGTCGGCGGCAAATGGACGCTGCGCACCGCCACCGATCTGGCCTGGCTATTGACGCATGAATCGGTGGTGACGCGAAAACTGTCGCGCGCCGCGATCGAAACCCTGGCGATTGTCGCCTACCATCAACCGGTGACACGCGCCGAGGTCGAGGAAATCCGCGGCGTGAGCACGTCCAAGGGAACATTGGACGTGCTCCTTGAAACCGGGTGGATCCGCTTGCGCGGCCGGCGCAAGGCCCCCGGCCGGCCGGTGACCTACGGGACTAGCGAAGCCTTCCTGTCGCATTTTGGGCTCGATGCGCTGGGCGATCTGCCTGGACTCGACGAACTCAAAGGCGCGGGCCTGGTCGATGCGGCGATGCCCGCCGATTTTGCCGTACCGGTCCCGTCCGACGATCCAGCGCTGCGGGACAACGAAGAACCGCTCGGCCCGGAGGACGTCGATCTGGGCTTAGCCCCGCCACTAGGCCGAACCGAGGAATAAACCGGGGCTGCTGCCGATCCTCGCACTCACTGGGTAATAGCTGCCGCTTGCACTTGCCGTTTACCTGCGGCGCGACGGCATTGCCGTTGCGCTTGTTTTTGCCGGCCCCGACGCCTAGTTTCTGGCTCAAACCGGGCAACTTACCAGCGCGCGCCGCGATCTTAAGAAATACGCGTAAGCGTCTGGTGGACGGAGGATTTCATGGGTTCCTTGAGCATCTGGCATTGGTTGATCGTCGGCGCCGTGGTCCTGCTGGTGTTCGGGGGCCGCAACAAGATTTCGGACATGATGGGCGATGTCGCCCGAGGTATCAAAGCCTTCAAGAAGGGTATGTCCGACGACGAAACCGCCGAAAACAGCGCCAAATCCGATGCGGCGGTGAAGACGATCGATCATCAAGCCGAAATCAAGCGGCGGGCCGAATCCGAGAGCAAAGTCTAACTTTGGTGCTCTCGCGCTGGCGGCGCATTTGCATCTTGATCTGATCGGCGGCTGCGGCTAACGGGCCCAGCCGGAGAATCCGCATGTTCGACATCAGCTGGACCGAATTCCTGCTCATCGGCATCGTCGCGCTGATCGTGATCGGGCCTAAAGAGCTCCCCGCCGTCATGCGCGGGCTCGGGCAATGGACACGCAAAATTCGCAGCTTGGCCGCCGATTTCCAAAATCAATTCCACGAAGCGATGCGCGAAGCCGAGATGGCCGACCTGAAAAAACAGGTCGACGACGTGGCGCAGGACATCAAGCAATATGATCCGCTCAAGGATGTGCGTGCCGATGTTGAGGCCATAGGCAAGGATTTGGACACGGCCCCCGACAAAAGTCCGCAAAAGGAGCTGACCAAGGAAACCGAGCCGGAAAGCCCAGCCGCGGCCTTGCCAGCCAAAGAGCTTCCCATTCCGGAGGCCGCAGCCGAACTCCGTGACAAAGAGATCGTCGGCGCCGGCGCCGGGGTCGCGCCGGAAGCGGCGGCGGAGTCGTCCTCGCCGGATGGCGCAGGCAGGGCGCGATGAGAAGCGAAGACGAAGAAAAGGAGATCGAATCCACCAAGGCGCCCCTGATGGATCACTTGATCGAGCTGCGTTCGCGGCTCATCAAGGCGCTCGCCGCGTTCGCGGTCGCCGCCATAGCTTGCTTCTTTTTCGCTCGCCAGATTTATAACGTGCTGACCTGGCCGTACATCTGGGTGGCCGGGCCGGAAAACTCGAAATTCATCTATACCGGCCTCCTTGAATATTTCGTCGTTCAACTCAAGCTTGCGCTGTTCGGGGCAGCCTTCATCTCCTTCCCGGTGATGGCGACGCAAATCTATATGTTCGTCGCGCCCGGGCTGTACCGCAATGAGCGGCAGGCCTTCCTGCCATATCTGATTGCGACGCCGATTTTCTTTTTGCTTGGCTCGATGGTCGTCTATTTCGTGGTCTGGCCGATGCTGGCGCGATTTTCGCTCGGCATGCAGCAATTGGGCGGGCCCGGCGAAGCGACGATCGAATTGCTGCCAAAGGTGGAAGATTATCTGTCGCTGATGATGAAGCTGATCCTCGCCTTCGGCGTGGCCTTTCAGCTTCCGGTCATCCTGACGCTGCTCGGGCGCGTCGGCATCGTCACCTCCGATCAGCTCAAAGCAAAACGCCGCTATTTCATCGTGATTGCTTTTGTCATTGCCGCCGTGCTCACCCCGCCCGACGTGTTGAGCCAGTTGTCGCTTGCCCTGCCGCTGATCGCGCTTTACGAGGGCTCGATCTGGTCGGTGCGGGTGGTGGAGCGCCGCGCGGCGGCGGCGCGCACCGCGGCGGCTGCGGCTAAACCCGCGGAGTGATTGACGCGTATATTCGGTTTTGATTCGTCATGCCCGGGCTTGACCCGGGCATCCACGTCTTGAGTATCGAGACACACAAAGACGTGGATGGCCGGAACAAGTCCGGCCATGACGTGGGAAAAGGCTCATGCACGACATCCGCTTCATCCGCGAACATCCGGACGCCTTCGATCGCGGCCTTGCACGGCGCGGGCTTGCGCCGGAATCGAAGCGGCTAATCGTATTGGACGAGGCGCGGCGCAAAATAATCCTTGAGCTGGAAACGGCCCAGGCGCGTCGCAATGCAGCCTCGAAGGAAATCGGCGAGGCCAAGAAAACCAAGAATGAGAAAAAGGCCGCCGAGCTCATGGCGGAGGTCGCCGCGCTCAAAGAGACCATTCCCGCAATGGAGGCGGCGGAGAAGGCGGCTTCGAAGGCGCTCGACGATGCGCTTGCACAGATACCGAATCTGCCGCTCGACGACGTGCCCGACGGGAAAGAACCGAGCGACAACGTCGAGCATCACCGCTTCGGCGCCAAACGCGATTACGCGTTCACGCCGAAACAACATTTCGAGCTGGGCGAAGCGCTCAGCCAGATGGATTTTGAGACCGCAGCCAAACTATCGGGGGCGCGCTTTGTTGTTTTGAAAAAGGGCTTGGCGAGGCTGGAGCGCGCGCTCGGCCAATTCATGCTCGATGTGCACACGAGCGAGCACGGCTACACCGAAGTCGCGCCGCCGCTCTTGGTGCGTGACGAGGTCATGTTCGGCACGGCGCAACTGCCGAAGTTTGCTGACGATCAGTTTGCGACCCAAGGGCGCATTGAAGAAGATGATTTGCAAAAGTTCTTCGATCAATTGAAGTATGATGAACGTTATCTGGAGGCCGGTCCGGCTATCGAGACACGGCACGGAACAACTGAGATACCCTATCGCTTAACTCGGGAGGGCTTAGAACTTTTCAATTTCTTTCGGGCCGCAAAGAACCGTCACTGGCTCATCCCCACCGCCGAAGTGCCGCTGACCAATTTGGTGCGCGAATCCATCATCGACGAAGCGCAATTGCCGATGCGGTTCACCGCCTGCACGCCGTGCTTTCGCGCCGAAGCCGGCGCCGCCGGCAAAGATACGCGCGGCATGATCCGTCAGCACCAGTTCACCAAGGTCGAACTCGTTTCCATCACCACGCCCGAGCAATCGCGGGACGAGCACGAGCGTATGCTGTCCTGCGCCGAGGAAGTGTTGCGGCGGCTCGATTTGCATTATCGCGTGGTGACGTTGTGCACCGGCGATATGGGTTTTGCCGCGCAAAAAACCTACGACATCGAAGTCCGGCTGCCGGGGCAAAACATGTACCGCGAGATTTCATCGTGCTCCGTCTGCGGCGAGTTCCAGGCGCGGCGCATGAATGCGCGCTATCGCGCCAAACAAGATCGCAACATCCGCCACGTCCACACGCTCAACGGCTCCGGCGTTGCGGTCGGCCGCGCGCGGATCGCGGTGATGGAAACGTATCAAGAAGCAGACGGATCGATTGCTGTGCCCGACGTGCTGCAAAGCTATATGGGCGGAATGAAGAAGATTGCCAAAAGCGAGTAGCGTCGCCATTTCCGAGTTGCTATTCGCCATTTTTTAAGAGGTCGCTCATTGCGCATCCTGGTCACCAACGACGACGGCATTCATTCGCCAGGCCTCGACACCTGCGAGGAGATTGCCCGTACCTTGTCTGAGGATGTGTGGGTGGTGGCGCCCGAGCACGACCAGTCTGGTGTCGCCCATTCGCTGTCGCTCAACGATCCGCTGCGGCTGCGGCAGGTCGCCGATCGCCGTTTTGCGGTGCGCGGCACCCCGACCGATTGCGTGATCATGGGCGCGCGCCATGTGCTCGAAGGCAAGCAGATCGATCTCGTGCTGTCCGGCGTCAATCGCGGCCGCAACGTTGGCGAAGACGTGATCTATTCCGGCACAGTCGCCGGCGCGATGGAGGGCGCGGTACTCGGCATTCCCTCGATCGCCCTGTCGCAATCGTATAAATCACGCAGCGGGCAGCCGCCGTTCTGGGAAACCGGCCTGCACTTTGCTCCCGACATCATTCGACGCGTGCTTGCCGGCGGCGTGCGCGAGGGCGTGCTGATCAACGTCAATTTTCCGGATTGCCGTCCCGAAGAGGTCAAAGCCATCGCGGTGACGCCGCTCGGGCGCCGCCGTCAGGAGCGCTTGCACATCGATAAGCGCGTCGATGGCAGGGGCAATCCATATTACTGGATCGCCTATTCGCGCCTTAATCCATTTCAGGCGGAGCACGGAACGGATATCGCGGTCCTCGACGAGCGCTGCATCGCCTTGACGCCGCTGCGCATCGACATCACCGACGAACCAACGATGACGAAGCTCGCCGAGCTTTTTGCCAAGAAAATTTAGCAGCGTGCGCTTGCAACCGCTTGGATTGCTTCCTCAAGCGCGTCAGCCTGAAACGGTTTCTGTAGCATCGGAGCTTCCCGATAAGCCTCAGGAAGGCCGCGTTGCCCATAGCCGCTCGCGAAAATGAACGGCACGCCGCGCTCGGCCAGAATTTCGACGACTGGCGTAACCGAGTCCCCGTTTAGATTCACGTCGAGAACGGCGAGATCGAATTGTCCTTGTCTTGCGAGGTCGAGGGCTTGGCGCAGATCGCCCGCCTCTGCTGCGACACTATGGCCAAGATCCGCGAGCATGCCTTCGAGCAGCATGCGGATCATAATTTCGTCCTCGACGACGAAGACGCGCTTGCCCGCAGCAGTCTTCCCCTCATTGGCCATTCAGGACCCCATGCTGGCGCCGTAACGCCGGGCTTCGCCGTTTGGTTCCATTCCAGCAGCGGTTCGCCGCGATATAAGCCTTGAACTCAGGACGGTATATGCGCTCATTCTGGAATGGTAAAAATCAACGGCAACACCTTGAGAAGGCGAGGTAACAGTGGCCACCAGCCCGCCAGCCGATGATGTGGAACGTATGGAGTTTCAGCTTGCGCTGCGCCGCCGTGGCATCAGCGATCAAGCTGTGCTTCGCGCAATGGAGGAGGTGCCGCGGGAGAGGTTTGTTGCCCGCGGCTTCACCGACAGCGCCTATGCCGACCAGGCGCTGCCGATCGACTGTGGCCAAACCATCAGTCAGCCTTTTGTCGTGGCCTATATGACGGAGCAACTTGAAGTCGGGCCGCAGCACCGCATCCTCGAAATTGGAACAGGCTCCGGCTATCAGGCCGCCGTTCTGTCGCGCCTGGCGCGCGAGGTGGTGACGATCGAGCGCTATCGCACGCTTGCCGATACGGCGCGCGAACGACTCCAAACACAGGGCTACACCAATGTGACCGTACGCCTCGGCGATGGAATGGCGGGAGCGCCAGATTTGGCGCCGTTCGATCGGATCATGATTACGGCCGCGGCCGAGGATGTTCCTGATGCGCTGGTCGCGCAGCTGACCGCAGGAGGCAAGATGGTCTTGCCTGTCGGTCCGCGTCACGACGCGCAATATCTCGTCAAGCTCACTAAGCAGGCAGATGGCGAATTAACGCGCGAAGAGCTTATCGCCGTGCGATTTGTGCCGCTATTGCCGGGGCAGGCGAGGGAGCTGTAGCGCCGAAGACACACAACAGATTATTCCGAAATATCTGCTGGCGCTTAAAGCCCTGTTTACCGCATCGTTGTTTATTCGCTCGTCCTTGTATTGCGTACGAGTGAGTAACCATGCGTTCATTGCCTCGGCCGGCCGTCTGGCCGCAACTGGTTGCCATTTCGTTAATGGGTTTGGGTGCGGCAGGCTGTAGTGCCGATTCCGCCCGCTTCGGCGACTGGTTTGGCTCAA
>CATPBC010000209.1 GCA_955652195.1 uncultured Xanthobacteraceae bacterium
CCTCCAAGCCGACCAGCGGCCGGCGCGCCAAGCGCGTCGACAATAGCTCACCCTGATAGAGCGGCATCACGGTATAGAGGCAGGTCTGCCGTCCCGGCGGCAGTTCGATGATCCGCCCGATCCAAGGACTGTTGACGCGGGCGCCGACCCAGGCCTCGCGCACGAAGGCGGCGTGATAGGTCGCCGCGGCGGCGACCTGCGGCTTCGGAAACTTCAGCGCCACCTCGCCGCCCTCGACTTCGTCAACCGCGCCGAACAGACGCGTATAGCGTCCATCGGAGATCAGAACTTTCAGTACGAAGCCGTCGACCGTCTGACCGTCGATCGGCACCGGGATCAGCGGCAATTGCATGATGTCGGCGCCGACCGTGGCGGAATCGGCCGAAGGCAACTCGACAATGTCCATAACAAGCGCGGTGCAATTGTCCGTGCCGCCGGCCTGCAGCGCAGCTGTGACGAGCGCGCGGGCGGAATCGTCGGACGCGGACCGGGCGCGAAGAATGTCGGTCATGGCTTCGGCGCCTAACACCGCATGAACGCCATCGCTACAGAGCAGAAAGCGATCATGCAGCGCCACAGGATGCGCGGCGTAATCGAGCCGCACCTCAGTTTCCACGCCAAGGGCGCGAGTGAGGACATTGGATCGCCCGCTGGCATCTTCGCGCACGTGGTCGGTCGTGAGGCAGGTAAACCGATCGCCCCGTAAACGATAAGCGCGAGTGTCGCCGACATGCAGGACATGGGCGATGCGGCCGCGCAGCACCACCGCGGTGAAGGTGCAGCCCATGCCGCTCAGTTTGCTGTCACGGCGGGCTTGCGAAAAAATCCAACTATTAAGCGCGCTGAGCACCGTAGCCCCGGCGCGGCGAACCTCCATGGTCTCGGGCAGGTCGCAAAATCCATCCAGAAAGCCGCGCACCGCGGTCTCCGCCGCCACCCGGCCGCCTTTGGCGCCGCCGATGCCGTCGGCGATCGCGGCGATGATGTCGCGCCGCGGCCTTAGCAATTCCATGCCGAAGACAGCGCCGGCGAAATCTTCATTGCGTTCACGCGGCCCCGTCTCGGAGGCAAAGCCCACGCTCGCTTTGACGGCGGGCGATCCCTCAGCCATCGCCACCATTCCGGCAATAATGCGTGGCTGCTGGCGGCGGCCAGCGCTCCAAATGCTGAGACCTCGGTTGGGATGAGACGAATGTCGACGGCGCCACTGCAGCCGCGGCGTCAATTGTCGAGCTTGCAGTGATCATAGAGGAAATAGCCGCCGGTGCTCGAGGCCACGACCACAGTGAGATTTCCAGATTTGCGATCAAGGGTATAATTGCCGCCATCCGAAGTGTCGTGCCATGAAATTTTGCCCTCGGTGATGCGGGCCGGATAGGAATCGACGGTGCTGCGCTCGTAATCGATGCGGATCTGCCAATGCGTCCCGCTAGCCGGATTGGTGCAGGTTACCGCGCTGACGGCTGCCCAAGCTCCATTTTGCCAATTTCCCCATAGGGCCAATGCCCCAAGAGATACTGCCAATGCCAGAGCCAATGGCTGAGTCCTGATTAGAGCGGCCCCCATTTCCCTGCCTATTTTATGTTCACGATGCGAAGTTTCTAGTCACAGAGCGCCCGATTTGCTGCCAGCTGACGGGGAAATCCGGTCCGGCAACGCTCGCTTAACTGGCATATTTTTTGCGACCGCTCAAACGTCGGCCCGTGTGCCGTCGGCGCACTGAGGGCATTTTTTGGGGAAAGGCACATGGCACTCACACCATCACCACAGTGGCTGGATACCGGCAATAATGCATGGCAGCTGGCGGCGGCGACCTTCGTCGGGCTGCAGAGCATTCCGGGTCTGACCGTCCTCTACGGCGGCATCGTCAAAAAGAAGTGGGCGATCAATTCCGCCTTCATGTCGATGTACGCATTTGCATCGGTCTTAGTCGTCTGGGTCTTGTTCGATTACAACATGGCGTTCGGGCCGGCATGGCTATCGATAGCCGGACAAAGCTTTCTTGGCACACCTGGTCTAGGAACATCAGCGGCGTTCACGCTCGGCCAGGCGATCGTGCCAGAAGCCGCATCGGGGATGCCGGCACTCACTTTTCCCATGGCGACCCTCATGTACTTCCAGTTCGTGTTCGCCGCGATCACTGTCATCATTCTTGCCGGTTCACTGCTCGGCCGTATGAATTTCACGGCCTGGATGATCTTCTGCCCGGTATGGATGACGCTGGTCTACACCGTAGGGGCGTTTAGCCTCTGGGGCGGCGGCTGGCTCGCCGGCCTGGGCGTGGCAGACTTCTCGGGCGGCTACGTGATCCATCTCGCTGCCGGAACGTCTGGCTTTGTCGCCGCGGCGGTGATCGGCCCGCGGCTTCAGGCCGACCGTGACAATTTCCCGCCGAACAGCCTCTTGATCACGTTGGTCGGCGCCGGAATCCTTTGGATCGGCTGGAACGGCTTCAACGGCGGCGACCCGTACTTCGCCAATGCTGATGCCGGCGCGGCGGTGCTCAACACCAATACCGCGACCGCGGTCGGCCTCCTGGTTTGGACGCTGATGGACAAGATGGCCTACGGCAAGCCATCGGTGCTTGGCGCCGTCAACGGCATGATCGCAGGCCTGGTGGCGATCACACCGGCCGCCGGTTACGTCGACGGCTGGGGCGCGATCATCATCGGCATCGCCGCGGGCATCATTCCCTGGCTCAGCATGAACAAACTGCAGAAGACCCGGTTGATGATGAAAGTGGACGATACGCTCAGCGTGTTTTCCACCCACGGCGTCGCCGGCCTCACCGGCGGGCTGCTGGTTGGCATACTGGCGAACCCGGACATGCTGATGTACATCGGCACCGATAAGGACGCGCCGGGCGTCAACATTACCGGCCTGCTCTACGGCAATCCTTCTCAGCTTTGGCTTCAGGCAGCGGGCGCGGCGTTCATCATCGTCTACAACGCGATCGCCACCTACATCATCCTCAAGGTGATCGGCATGATCGTGCCGTTGCGCATGGACGAAGCCACTCTGAAGGTCGGCGACGACGCGGTGCACGGCGAGACCGCCTACGCGATCGGCGCCGAAGGCGAGTAATCGCTTCCTTGCTCTGGCTTGCGGGCAGCATCGCCCGCAAGTTAGTCCTCCCGCCGCGTAGTTGCGCGGAAACTTTGGCGGCCCGGTTCGGGCCGCCTTTTTTATTCAGGATCAATTCCGGGGGAGACTGTCCACGCTGCAAAATGGCGGCGTCACACGAGTGTCACCTGGCCTCGTCACAACAGCGCATTCCCTGCTTTTACACGGAGCTCCGTGATGCGCTGGCCGCTACTCCTCGGTACCGCAATCCCGCAGATGATCCTCGCACAAACCACGCTGGACGCGCCCGCTCTCGCTCAAACACAGACCGCACGGCCGCATAATGTCGTGCTGTTCATCGCCGATGGCCTGCGTGCCCGCATGGTCGACGACCATCTCACC
>CATPBC010000210.1 GCA_955652195.1 uncultured Xanthobacteraceae bacterium
GAGGACCTGGTCGGGACTTGCATTGATCTCCTGATGCGGCACGTAGGGTGGGATAAAAATGAAATCGCCGGGATTGGCTTCGGCGGTAAATTGCAGCCGCTCGCCCCAGCGCATGCGCGCCTTGCCGCGCACAACGTAAATGATGCTCTCCAGGTGGCCGTGATGATGGGCGCCGGTCTTAGCATCCGGCTTGATGGTTACCGTACCGGCCCACAGTTTCTTAGCGCCGGCACGGGCGAAATTGATCGCCGCCTTGCGGTCCATGCCCGGCGTCGAAGGCACGTTGGGATCGAGCTGGTCGCCTGGGATCACCCTCACGCCATCGTGCTTCCAGCGCTCGCCGGTATGGTCGCTGGTCATTCGGCGCCGTTCTCCTCACTATCCTCCGTCAACCGCTCGACCGAGGCGACGCGCTCGCCTTCACCCGTCGAGAATACGATCACGCCTTGTGTGGCGCGGCCGGCGATGCGGATGCCATCGACGGGGCAACGGATGAGCTGGCCGCCGTCGG
Source organism: uncultured Xanthobacteraceae bacterium (assembly GCA_955652195.1). Taxonomy (GTDB): domain Bacteria; phylum Pseudomonadota; class Alphaproteobacteria; order Rhizobiales; family Xanthobacteraceae; genus BOG-931. The sequence goes on from CATPBC010000210.1 coordinate 512, forward strand.
TGACCAGCATAATCTGATCGCTTTCCTCGATCGGGAATGAGGCCACCAGCCGGCCGTTCTTCTCGGTGATCGCCATGGCGACGATGCCTTTGCCGCCGCGGCCGGTGGTGCGGTATTCGTAAGACGAAGTGCGCTTGCCGAAACCTTTTTCCGAAATCGTGAGCACGAACTGCTCCGCCGCAGACATGTCGACATATCGGGTCTCGCCAAGCTCGATCGCGCCTTCGGCTTCTTCTTGGTCCGCGACGTTATCGTCCATGCCGTTGCCGTTGCCGTTGCCGCCACGCCGCACGGCGCTGGCGCGCTTCAAATAGGCGGCGCGCTCCTCGGCTGTAGCCTCGACGTGGCGCAGGATCGACAGCGAAATCAACTTATCGCCCTCGGCGAGATTGATCCCGCGCACGCCCATCGAGGTGCGGCCCTGGAACACCCGCACGTCGTTGACTGCGAAGCGGATGCATTGCCCGGCCGCCGACGTGAGCAGCACATCGTCGTTTTCCGTGCAGATTTGGACGTCGACAATGGCATCGCCCTCGTCAAGCTTCATGGCGATGATGCCGGACCGCCGCACGTCGATGAAATCCGACAATTTGTTGCGCCGGACCGTGCCGCGGGTGGTCGCGAACATTACGTCCAGCTTATCCCATGTGCTTTCGTCTTCCGGCAAAGGCATGATGGTCGTGATGTTCTCGCCCTGCTCCAGCGGCAGAATATTAATCAAAGCCTTGCCGCGCGATTGCGGCGCCGCTTGCGGCAGACGCCAGACTTTTTCCTTGTACACCTGGCCACGGGACGAGAAGAACAGCACCGGGGTATGCGTTGAGGCAACGAAAAGACGCGTGACAAAATCCTCGTCGCGTGTCTGCATGCCGGAGCGTCCTTTGCCGCCGCGTTTTTGCGCCCGATAGGTCGACAGCGGCACGCGTTTCACATATCCGGCATGTGAGACGGTAACGACCATGTCCTCCCGCTGGATCAGGTCCTCGTCCTCCATCTCGCCTTCCTGATCGAGGATCACGGTGCGGCGCGGCGTAGCGAACTCGCTTTTGATCGCAGCAAGCTCCTGCTTGATAATCGCTTGGATGCGGGCGCGCGAGCGCAGCACATCAAGGTAATCGGCAATCTCTCCGGCGAGCTTATCGAGCTCGGCCTTGATTTCGTCCCGTCCAAGCGCGGTTAGGCGCTGCAGGCGCAGGTCCAAAATCGCTTTGGCCTGTTCCGCCGAGAGTCGCGTGATGCCCTCCCGTGACACGACGTGACGTGGATCGTCGATCAAAGTGACCATGGCCGCGACATCGCGCGCCGGCCAATCGCGACTCATCAGCTCCTCGCGCGCCTGATTGGCATCCTTGGCGCCGCGGATCAGCTTAATCACTGCGTCGATATTGGCGACCGCGATGGCAAGGCCGACCAGCACGTGGGCGCGGTCGCGCGCCTTGCCGAGTAAATGCTTGGTGCGGCGGTAAACCACCTCTTCGCGGAAAGCGATGAACGAGGTGAGCAGATCCTTTACGTTCATAACCAACGGCCGGCCGCCCTCGAGCGCGACCATGTTGGCGCCGAATGAGGATTGCAGTGCGGTGAACCGATAGAGCTGATTGAGAACGATGTCGGGGACCGCGTCGCGTCGCAGTTCGATCACGACCCTATAGCCATGGCGGTCGGATTCATCGCGAAGTGCCGCGATACCTTCGATCTTTTTATCCCGCACCAACTCGCCAATGCGCTCCACCAGATGCGCCTTGTTGACCTGATAGGGAATTTCGCTCACCACGATGGCCTCGCGCTCGCCGCGCAGCGTCTCGAAATCGACTTTGCCGCGCATCACGATCGAACCGCGGCCGAGGTGATAAGCGGCGCGTATGCCCTGACGGCCTAGGATGATGCCGCCGGTCGGAAAATCCGGACCGGGCACGATCGCGATCAAATCATCGATCGACAGCGCCGGATCGTCGATCAGCGCGACGCAGGCGTCGATGACCTCACCGAGATTGTGCGGCGGGATATTTGTCGCCATGCCGACCGCAATGCCGCCGGCGCCGTTCGCCAAAAGATTGGGAAAACGCGCCGGCATCACCACGGGTTCGCGCTCGGCGCCGTCGTAATTCGGCTGGAAGTCGACGGTGTCCTTGTCGAGGTCCTCGACCAGTGCGCCGGCCACGCGCTCGAGCCGCACCTCGGTGTACCGCATTGCCGCCGGCGCATCGCCGTCAACTGAACCGAAGTTGCCCTGACCGTCGATCAGCGGCAGGCGCATCGAAAAATCCTGCGCCATGCGAACCAACGCGTCGTAAACGGCCTGGTCGCCGTGCGGGTGATATTTACCGATGACGTCGCCAACGACGCGCGCAGATTTCCGGTACGGCTTATTCCACTCGTAACCGTTCTCGTGCATCGAATAGAGGATGCGTCGATGTTCCGGTTTGAGCCCATCGCGGGCATCCGGCAACGCTCGCGCCACGATCACGCTCATCGCGTAATCGAGGTAGCTTTTCTTCATCTCCTCCGTGATCGACACGGGGCGCACATCGGACGGCGTAGTGCTGTTGCCGCCGTCGTTCGGCGGCCCATTTTCTTGATCTGACAAAGGCAAAAATCCTGGCGAATCGGACGTTGTTTTTTATAGCCGATCGGGCCTAGCAAGGCCACTCATATCGGCACTCGGAATATGATGTTTTCCTTTGCAATTTCAATATAGTACGGAACGATCCTCGCGCTCGCGCTGGAACCATGAAACAGCGTCCGAAAAAGCGTCAAAACGTTGCAAAGAATCTGCCCGATTTGCCGGGGTCAAAGCTACACAGCCGTTTCAAGGCAAGGGGAAGTGCTACGCTTTGATCGCCGCTTGCTGACCATCACAAACGTTATGAAAAAATGCTCTTTGATTATGCCGTTTCGGCTTTTCTGACCTTGTTTGTTGTTGTGGATCCGGTTGGCCTGACGCCGACCTTCCTCGCTATAACCGATGGGCTGCCGCGGACCGCGCGGCGCAGCGTGGCCGTGCGCGCCAGCATCATCGCGGGAGCGATCCTTGCTGGTTCCGCCCTGATCGGCGATTGGCTTCTCGAGACGCTGCAAATCTCGCTCGCAGCGTTCCGGATTGCCGGAGGACTATTGTTATTTTCGATCGCATCCGAAATGGTGTTCGGCGTTCGCATTCGCCGAGAAGGCGAAGCCGCGGAGCAGGCCATCGAAGAGCACGTGCGCAACATCGCTGCTTTCCCGCTCGCGATTCCCCTCTTGGCAGGCCCGGGCGCGATAACGGCGACCGTGCTGCTTGCCGGGCACACGCGCGACAATTGGCTGCTGATCGCAACCTTAATCGCGGTGATTGTTTTGGTGGCTTTCTGTTGCCTCATCGCATTCATTTTCGCCGGTCGCATCAGCGGACTGCTCGGCATGACCGGCAATATCGTTCTGTCGCGGCTTCTCGGCGTCCTGCTCGCCGCATTGGCCGTTCAATATGTGGTCGACGGCGTCCGCTCGATTTTAAGCGGGTGATCGATAATGGCGCGCTCAGTCGAGGCGCGGCTGCCAGACCATCAGCGCAAAACTGACAGTGAGCGCCAGCAGCACCGTCGCTGCAAAGGCCGACCAGGCGCCGAAAAGGCGGCGATAGCCCTCCGGCAATGGAACGACATCGAGCGCCGCCTGCCGGCTTAAACTCCGGAGACGAGTTTCGATCCGAAACGCTGCGATCCAGCACGCCACGGTGACGGCATAGATTGCCAACGAAACTGCGATCCAAAATTCGTTGAGCACCGAGAGACCAATCGCCCAGCCGAGCGGAAAGCCGGAGATCGGCTGCGCGGCAACCGCGCCGACCATCACTGTTTTTTCGATATCGACGACGAACTGTGTCGTGACGGCAATGACGGAAGGATTGCCGGAGCGATGCCCAAGCAGCATGACGAGCGCAAGACAAAGCCACCCACCGAACATCGTCGCGGCGGCAACCACATGGATGAATTTAAGCGCGAAGATGAGATCGAGCATCGTCGCGGCCGGTCAACCGCTTAGCTCGCCACCGTGCAGCAATGACCGCACGATTCTGGCGAACGGTCGCACTTGCGGCGAAGCAAGGTGACAGTCAAAACGGAATTTCGTCGTCCATCTCGCCGCGCAGCGAACCGCCAGCGGCAACGGCGGCCTTGCGGGTCGGCCCCGGCGAGCCGAATTCGCCGTTGTTCTCAGCCGATCCGGCATCATTTGATGACGATCCGGCGCGATCGAGCAATGTTAGCTCGCCACGGAATCCTTGCAGCACAACTTCAGTCGAATAACGATCTTGACCGGATTGATCTTGCCATTTGCGTGTCTGCAACGCGCCTTCGATGTAAACCTTCGAACCTTTTTTCAGATATTGTTCGGCGATCCGGCACAGATTTTCATTGAAGATCACGACGCGGTGCCATTCGGTTTTCTCGCGCCGTTCACCGGTCGTCTTATCGCGCCAAGAATCCGAAGTTGCGAGCCGTAGATTGGCTATTGGACGGCCGTCCTGAGTGCGACGGATTTCCGGATCGGCGCCCAGATTGCCGACCAGAATGACCTTGTTCACGCTTCCCGCCATCGTCCTACTCCGCTTATCGTCC
>CATPBC010000211.1 GCA_955652195.1 uncultured Xanthobacteraceae bacterium
TCCATCGTGACGTCGAGCTTGGCTCCCTTCGCGGGCACGTCGAGAAACAGCCGGTGATGATCGACGGCGAGGATGTTGGCGCCAAACTCGCCGAGCCGGCTCGCGATCTGTCCTAGAATTCCCGGCCGATCGGGGATGGTCAGGCGGAACGACACAATCCGCGTTTCGCGTTCCAGTTCGCGCACCATGATGGAGGCGAGGATGCGCGGATCGATATTGCCGCCGCACAGGATTAGCCCGACCTTGCGGCCGGCAAAGCGGCTGGGATCCGCCAGCATAGCAGCGAGCCCGGCGGCGCCGGCGCCCTCCGCCATGGTCTTTTGCAGCGTGAGGAAGATGTTCACCGCACGCTCGATCAACGGCTCATCGACGATGATGATCTCGCGCACCAGTTCGCGCACCACCGGCAGCGCCAGTTTGCCGGCCCTGCTCACGGCAATACCTTCGGCAAGGGTGGCGCCGCCGCATGGCTTGTTCCGGCTGTGCACGGCATTCCACATCGACGGATAGAGCGCGCATTCGACGCCGACAATTTCGATGGCCGGCCTTACTGCGCGCGCCGCGATCGCATTTCCGGCAATCAGGCCGCCGCCACCGATTGGCACCACCAGCACATCGAGGTCGGGCACCTCCTCGAGCATTTCCAGCGCGATGGTCCCTTGACCGGCGATGATGCGCCGATCGTCATAAGGATGCACCCAGACGAGATCGCGCTCCGCGGCGAGCGCATCGGCCCGATGCTGCGCCTCGAGCAAAGTCTCGCCCGAGAGCACCACCTCGGCGCCAAGCATCTCGGTGGCCTTTACCTTCACGAACGGGGTGGTTACCGGCATCACGATACTGGCCGGTATTGCGAGGCGGCGCGCATGATACGCAACGGCCTGCGCGTGATTGCCGGCTGAGATCGCAATTACGCCGCGGCGGCGTTCATCCTCGGTGAGCGCCGCGAGCTTGACGCAAGCTCCGCGTTCCTTGAACGAGTTCGTCACCTGCAGATTTTCATATTTGACGTAAACCTCGGCTCCGGTCAGCGCGGAGAGCGGCGGCGCCGGTAGCATCGGCGTCCGCAGCACATGGCCAGAAATCGTCCCACGCGCGGACTCAATGTCGGCCAGTGCGATCTTGGCTCGTTGTTCGCTCATGGCCCGGATACTATAATGAATTGACCATGACGGATTCCGGCCCAAATACAGGTCCCGGTCGAAGCGGCACGTCGTTCGACTTCAAGCCGCATGCCTATGACCCGGCGGCAAATCCGGAACTATTCGAAGGGGTGCTGGCGCGCCGGATCGTGGCGTTCATCATAGATCTCGTCATCATCGCAATTCCTCTGATTGCCGCATCGGCGTTCATCTTCGTCTTTGGCCTGGTCACGTTCGGGCTGGGCTGGCTGTTGTTCTGGCTGTTATCGCCGATTTCGGTGATCTGGGCGCTGGCCTATTACGGATTGACCCTCGGCAGCCCGGCCTCCGCCACTATCGGCATGCGCGCCATGGAAATCGAGATGCGAACTTGGTATGGCGCGCCGGCTTATTTCGTACTCGGTGCGGTGCATGCCGTGGTGTTTTGGATCAGCGTCAGCGTACTCACGCCCTTTATCCTGCTGGTCGGCTTCTTCAACGCAAGGGGGCGGCTGCTGCATGACATTGTCGTCGGCACCGTGCTGATTAATGCGCAAGCCCGGGCTGCCACGCTGCGGGCGCACGCGACGGGCTGACGCGCAAATGGCCTTTGACGAGGCGACCGGCCCGCGCAATGTTAGCGGCCGCCCGAATCTGGCCTCGGCCGCGACCCGGTAATTCTCGTGACCCAACATTCGCGCGATACGCCGCAATTCTATCTTACCGCTCCTTCGCCATGCCCTTATCTCGCCGGCAAGGAGGAGCGGAAGGTGTTTACGCATTTGGTCGGCGAGCGCGCGCCCGAACTCAACAATATTCTCACGCAGGGCGGCTTCCGGCGCAGCCAATCGATTGCCTACCGGCCGGCTTGTGAGGATTGCCGCGCCTGCATCTCGGTTCGCGTCATCGCCAAGGATTTTCGCCCAACGCCGAGCATGCGCCGGATCATGCGTCGCAATGCCGACATAGCCGCCGAAATGCGCATCGCCGTGCCGACGTCCGAGCAATATGCGATTTTTCGCGCCTATCTCGATTCCCGCCATCGCGACGGCGGCATGGCCGACATGACGGTGCTCGATTATGCGATGATGGTCGAAGACAGCCACATCGAAACCCGCATTATCGAATATCGCCGCCGCGAGCCTAAGGCGCTTCCTGGCAAGCGGGCAGCCGGCGAGCTCGTCGCGATCGCACTGACCGATGTGCTCGGCGACGGCTTGTCCATGGTTTATTCGTGCTTCGAACCGGACGAAGCGCCGCGTTCGCTCGGCACGTACATGGTTCTCGATCATATTGCACGGGCGCGAAGCATGGGCCTCGCTTACGTCTATTTGGGCTATTGGGTGCGAGGCTCACGCAAGATGGATTACAAGAGCCGCTTTCTACCCCAAGAGCGGCTCATGCCCGAAGGCTGGATGCGCGTCGA
>CATPBC010000212.1 GCA_955652195.1 uncultured Xanthobacteraceae bacterium
GAAAGACGAAAGTCTTTTGGTCCTCGCTCGCGCCGACGGCAGGTTAGGCGAGGACCGTTCGTGCTCAACCATCTGAGATCGGCGCTTGACGATGCGTCGCCCCATCAAGGGCGCAAGATCGCCGCGATTTACGTCCTGTTGTTCGCTGCCAATGCGGTCGTCTGGACCTGGGCTTTTATCGCGCTGTCCGGCAGTCCGACGCTTCTCGGCACCGCAATGCTCGCTTATGTGCTGGGGCTGCGCCACGCCGTCGATGCCGATCACATCGCCGCCATCGACAATGTCGTCCGCAAGCTCATGCAGGAAGGCAAACGGCCGGTCTCGGCCGGATTGTTTTTCTCGCTCGGGCACTCGCTGGTCGTCGCGATCGCCGTCGCGGTGATCGTCGGAACGGCTTTCGCCCTGCAGGGCCGACTGCACCCATTCAAGGTGATTGGCAGCGTGATCGGCACCGGCGCATCGGCATTTTTCCTGCTCGCCATCGCAGCCGTGAATCTGATCATTTTGCGCGGCGTCTGGCGGAGCTTTCAGCGCGCCCGCCGCGGCGAAGCGGTTGCCGAGCACGAGCTCGATCAATTGCTCTCAGGCCGCGGCTTGTTAGCGCGGATCTTCCGGCCGCTGTTTCGCATGGTGACGCGAAGCTGGCACATGTTCGCGATCGGCTTTTTGTTCGGACTGGGCTTCGACACCGCGACGGAAATCACGCTGTTCACTGTCGCCGGCAGCCAAGCCTCCGACGGCATGAGCTTTGGCACGGTGATGATCTTTCCGGCGCTATTCGCCGCCGGAATGACACTCGTCGATACCAGCGATAGCGTGCTCATGGTCGGCGCCTATGGCTGGGCATTTCTCAATCCGATCCGCAAGATTTGGTACAATCTGACCATCACCGCAATTTCCGCCCTGGTCGCGATGCTGATCGGCGGCATCGAGGCGCTGGGCCTTCTCGCCAGCAAGCTCGAGCTGGCCGGCGGCTTCTGGGACATGGTCGGTAGGCTCAACTCGGGGCTCGCCGGTTTCGGTTACGTGGTCATCGCAATTTTCGTAGCCAGCTGGATCGTCTCCTTGCTGATCTACCGCTGGAGCGGCCTTGGCCGCATCGTCGTTGAGCGCGCGTGAGGCAACTCGATGTCCGAAACCCGATTGCCGGTCGTCTATGTTTGCGTCACCTGCCGGCGCGCCGGCGAGCCGGAGGCCGAGCCACGTCCCGGCGCGCTTCTCGCCGCGGCAACCGAACGGGCGGCGGATGGAACCGAAGTCGAGGTGCGGCGGCTGCGCTGCCTGGCCAATTGCACGCGCGGACCGAGCGCCGCCATGCGTTGCAACGGGTCATGGACCTACGTCTTCGGCGGGCTCGATACCGTCAATGCCGGCGCGCTGATCGAAGGCGCAAAGCTTCTCGCCGGTGCCAGTGACGGCATTCTGCCGTGGCGCGGGCGCCCCGAAATTCTCAAGCGCGCTTTGATCGCGCGCGTTCCGCCAATTGATTTTGTGGAGAGCGATCTATGAACGGCGAAGTCGCCACGCGGCTCGCGCGCGTGCCCTGCACCATCGTCACCGGCTTCCTTGGCGCCGGAAAGACGACCTTGATCCGGCACGTTTTGGCTAATGCGCAAGGCCGGCGGCTTGCCGTGATTGTCAATGAATTTGGCGACATCGGCATTGACGGCGAAATTCTCAAAGGATGCGGCGATGCCGCCTGTCCGGAAGACAATATTGTCGAACTCGCCAACGGCTGCCTGTGCTGCACTGTGGCCGACGAATTCGTGCCCGCGCTCGACGCTATTCTCGCCAAGGACGGCATCGATCATATTGTGATCGAGACTTCCGGCCTCGCTTTGCCGAAGCCGCTGGTGCAAGCATTTCATTGGCCGGCGATCAAAAATCGCGTCACCGTCGACGGTGTCGTGGTGGTCGTCGACGGTGCCGCGCTTGCCGATGGCCGCGTCGCGGCCGACCTCGATGCGCTCAAGCGCCAGCGCGCGGCCGACAGCGCACTGATGCACGATGATCCAGTCGAAGAGGTGTTCGAGGATCAAATCGCTTGCGCCGATCTCGTTGTGCTGAACAAGCGTGATCTGCTGGATGAAGACGGGCTCACCCGAGCGCGTGCGGCGATCGCGAACGCGCTGCCGGGCAGCGTCAAAGTGCTCACGGCGAGAGACGGCAAGGTCGACCAAAAGCTGCTGCTTGGACTAGGAATCGGGACCGAGAATGACATCGAGAACCGCCGGACCCGCCATGACGCCGAGGCGGAACATGATCACGATGATTTCGACAGCTTCGTCGTTCCGCTCGATGAGATTGCCGATCCGTTAGGGCTGGTCGCGCGTGTTGGCTCGCTGGCCGAGCGCTTCGACGTGCTGCGCGTGAAGGGCTTTGCCGCGGTCGCGGACAAACCGTTGCGGCTTCTGGTGCAAGCGGTCGGGGCGCGGGTGACGCATCAATTTGATCGGCCCTGGAACGGCTCTGAGAAGCGGCAGGGGCGACTCGTGGTGATTGGCCTAAAAGGCCTGGACCGCGCTGCGATAACAGACGCGCTCCGCGCCTGAACTTGGTTGGGCTGAGCAATGCATCTGCTCACGACAAGTTCGACCAACCTCGACGAAATCGTCGAAGCGGTCGATCTCGGCCAGCCGCCGGGCGACATCGCGATCCTATCCTTTGCCGACAGCGATCTCGCCGCTCTTGCCGCGGCATGGCAAACCGAGCGCGCAGTACTGCCGAGCTTGCGCCTGGCGCATTTACGCGATTTGCGTCACCCGATGTCAGTCGATCTATGGATCGATCGCGTCGGCACCCACGCCAAAGTTATCTTGGTTCGTCTGCTCGGCGGGCTTGATTGGTGGAAATATGGTGTCGAGCGGCTTTCGTCCCTGGCGCGCGAACGCGGCGCCGCGCTCGCCGTGCTGCCCGGCGAAGATCGCGACGATCCGCGGCTCGATGCCGCTTCGAGCCTGACGCCGGATGAGTTGCACGCGCTGTTGCGCTATTTCCGTGAAGGCGGGCCTGCCAATATGCGCGCCTTGCTGCGCCGGCTGGCGCACCACGCTGGACACGCGTTGCCAACGCACGAACCCGCGGCGGTGCCGCGCCTTGCCGCTTATCTGCCCGGCGAAGGCGCACTCCCGCTCGAACGCCTGGCGCCGACGCTTGCGCCGAATAGCCCGGTCGTACCGATTATTTTTTATCGCGCGATGCTGCTGACCGGCGACACCGCGCCGGTTGACGCGCTGTGCGCGGCTTTGACAAGGCGCGGCCTTGCCGCCGCACCGCTGATCGTCACGAGCCTCAAGGATGCCGAAGCAGCGGCTTTTCTCCGCAACGCTTTCGGGCGGCTCGGACCGGCAGCCATCGTCACCATGACCGGCTTTGCCGCGAGCGGCGCGGCCGATGCCGTCTCCGCCCTCGATTGTCCAGGCGTTCCGGTGTTCCAGGTGGTCAGCGCCACCACCAGACGGGCGGCTTGGCAAGACAGTCCGCGCGGATTGGGCGCCGCCGATCTGGCGATGCACGTGGTGTTGCCCGAATTGGATGGCCGAGTGCTGACCGGCGTTATCGCGTTTA
>CATPBC010000213.1 GCA_955652195.1 uncultured Xanthobacteraceae bacterium
CCTGTTGGATCACATAGGCACAGTCGGCGCTGTCGCCGGCAGCGAACAGTTGCTGGCCGGCTTCGACTGAATAGCTTTCGGCGCCGATAGCGAGAATGCGCAACGCGCCCGCGCCAAGCCGCTGCAGCATCGACACCCGTCCAAGGAATGCGATGTCATCTTCGATCGTCATGACGAAACGGCTCAGGGCACGAGTTTATAGCCGCCGGCTTCGGTGACCAGAATAGCCGGCGCCGCGGCGTCTTTTTCGATCTTCTGCCGCAGACGGTAAATGTGCGTCTCCAGGGTGTGCGTGGTGACGCCGGAATTGTAGCCCCACACTTCCTGCAACAGCGTCTCGCGCGAAATCGGCCGCTGTCCGGCGCGGTAAAGATAACGCAAGATCGACGTTTCCTTCTCGGTCAGGCGGACTTTGTTGCCTTTGGGATTGAGCAGGAGCTTCGAACTGGGCCGGAACGTGTAGGGGCCGATCGTGAATACGGCATCTTCGCTGGCCTCATGCTGGCGCAGCTGCGCGCGAATCCGAGCCAGCAGCACCGCAAAGCGGAACGGCTTGGTGACGTAATCGTTTGCTCCCGATTCGAGCCCGAGGATGGTGTCGGAATCGGTGTCATGGCCGGTCAGCATGATGATCGGGGCCTTGAAGCCGTTCTTGCGCAGGATGCGCACCGCCTCGCGGCCGTCGATATCCGGCAGCCCCACATCCATGATGACCAGGTCAATCTGTCCGGCTTTGGCGGCTTGCACGCCTTTGCTGCCATTCTCGGCCGCAACGGCCTCGAATTCTTCGTGCAACGACAGCTGTTCCGTCAGCGCATCGCGCAGTTCCGGATCGTCATCGACAATGAGAATCTTGCGCGTATTCGGCATTTACTTGGAGCCCACCCGCCGCTCTGGCGCGCCACTGGGCGCGCAACGAGACGATCAACAATACTAGAGCATGATCCGCAAGAGCGGAAACCATTCCCGAAAAGATGATGTGAGGGCAAAACGTTAGAGCGACACTCGGCTTGAATTGCAACGATTGCGCTCTAGAAAGCCGCGATGGCAAATGGTGCGCCGGAACCGTAGCGCGATGCGCAAGAGCTCTTTTTCCGCGATCCATCTTTCCGCGATCCATCTTTCCGCGATCCATGTCCGCGCCCGCCCGCAATGGCGCTCGCAGGGCTGGGTGACGGCGGGACATCGCTCGATAAGGGCGGCATTGGGCCGGTCCGGCATCAAATCGGCCAAGCGGGAAGGCGACGGCGCGACGCCGGCCGGGGAGTTTCATCCGGTTCGGCTGTGGTGGCGAGCCGACCGCTTGGCGCGGCCGCGCACCTTGCTGCCGGTCCGGCGGATCGGGCCTGAAGACGCCTGGTGCGAAGACCCGGCCGATCGACGATACAACCGGCCCTTCCACCGGTCGGCCAATGAACCAGGCGACCGGCTGCGGCGTGCCGATGGCCTCTATGATCTCGTTGTCGAAATTGACCACAACGCTCGGCCGCGCGTTTCTGGCCACGGCAGCGCTATATTCCTGCATGTGGCGCGCGAAGGGTTTGCGCCCACAGCAGGCTGCATCGCATTGACGCGCAAGGATTTGCTTTCATTGCTTCGCCGGCTATCTCCAAATACGAGAATCATAATTCATTCTTAGAGCGGGCTCCGAAGATAGCGGTGCCAATGCGCACATGCGTGGCGCCGAATGCGATCGCGGTGGTGTAGTCGGCGCTCATTCCCATGGACAGCAACGACAGCCCATTACGGCGGGCAATTTTGGCGGTCAGGGCAAAATGCGGCGCCGGGGCCTCGTCGTGCGGCGGAATGCACATTAGGCCGGAAATGGCGAGCCCGTAGCGGTCGCGGCACGCCGTCAAGAAGGCATCGGCGTCCTGCGGCAGCACCCCGGCTTTTTGCGCCTCGGCGCCGGTATTGATTTCGACGAATAGCAGCGGCCGGCGGCTCTGCCTGGCGATCTCCTTGCCGAGCGCCTCGGCGAGGCTCGGCCGATCGACCGAATGGATGGCCTCGAACAGCTTGACCGCGTCCTTCGCTTTGTTCGACTGCAGCGCTCCGACGAGATGCAGTTCGGTGCCAGGATGCCGGGCAAGCAAAGGCGGCCATTTCGCCTTGGCCTCCTGCACGCGGTTTTCCCCAAAGACGCGCTGGCCCGCGCCGATCACCGGTTCGACCGCCTCCGCGCCGAAGGTCTTCGATACCGCAACCAGCGTCACGCTTGCTGGGTCGCGTCCAGCATCGCGACAGGCGCGCGCGATTTCCGCGCGCACTTTCGAGAGTCCCTCCGGCTCACTCATGTTGTCCAATCGGTGAATAACCGTGCAAGCATTCAAATTAGCGACGCCAACGAGACTACCCGCCAACCCAAGTTTATGTAACCGGGTCGGCGCGCATGTGCATGATTGCGGCTGTACAAAAGTAAAGCGCTGCTCGATTAAGCCCCAGATCGTTTCTTGCGCTTTCTTCGAATCGCAGACTTGCTTCGAATCGCAGACTTGCGCTCTTTGATGTTTTGTTTCTCCGGCGGCGCCCAGATCATGGCTTCGAGTTTCATGCCGTCGGGATCGCTGAAATAAACGGCGTAGTAATTGCGGCCATAATACTCGCCCGGCGGATCGACGACGTTCATGC
>CATPBC010000214.1 GCA_955652195.1 uncultured Xanthobacteraceae bacterium
CCTTCAAACCGGTGGTCGCCGGTGAAATGATCGCGACCGTGAAAATCATTCCATTTGCAGTCAGCGGTCCGGCGCGCGATGCCGCGCTCGCCGGCCTGACGAAGCCATTGCTGCGGGTTGCGCCATATCGCGTGCGCAAAGTCGGTGTGGTGTCGACGGTCCTGCCCGGGCTTGCCAGCAAGGTCATCGAGAAGACTTTGAAGATTACCGCGGAGCGGTTGGCACCGGCCGGCGCGACGATCGTCGCCGAGCGGCGCGTACCGCATGATCGCGAAGCGGTCGCCCGCGCTCTCGACGAAGTACTCAAAGCCGGCGCGGAATTAGCGATCGTATTCGGCGCCTCGGCGATCGCCGACCGCCGCGACGTCATTCCCGCCGCGCTTGAATCGATCGGCGGCCGCGTCGAACATTTCGGTATGCCGGTCGATCCGGGCAACCTCCTGATGATCGGCGACGCTGGGGGACGGTCAGTGCTCGGTGCGCCGGGCTGCGCGCGCAGTCCGAAGGAGAACGGCTTCGACTGGGTGCTGATGCGGCTGCTCGCCGGTTTGCCGGTGCGACGCGAAGACATTACCGGACTCGGCGTGGGCGGTCTGCTCATGGAAATCGTCACGCGGCCGCAGCCGCGCGATGAGCCTGTGAAGGCGAGCCGTTCCATTGCGGCTGTCGTGCTTGCGGCCGGAAGGTCGAGCCGCATGGGCGGTCCGAACAAGCTCCTCGCCGAGATTAGCGGCCGGCCACTTGTCCGTATGGTCGCTGAAGCGGCGCTTGCTTCACAGGCGCGCCCGGTGGTGGTGGTGACCGGGCACGAGCGCGAGCGGGTCGAAACGGCGCTCGCCGGCCTGCCGGTCAGCTTCGTGCATAATCCGCACTATGCCGAAGGTCTCGGTACTTCCCTAAGAGCCGGTATTGCCGCAGTGCCGGCGCAAGCCGACGGCGCCGTGGTCTGCCTCGGCGACATGCCGCAGGTCGATGCCGCCCTGATTGATCGGCTGATCGCAGCGATCGATCCCGACAAAGGGGCGCTGGTCGCGGTGCCAACGATCGACGGCAAGCGCGGCAATCCGGTGGTGTGGTCGCGCCGCTTTTTTGCCGATCTGATGGCAGTCGAGGGCGACGTCGGCGCGCGCCACCTGATCGGCCGCTATGGCGAGGCCGTTGTCGAAGTGCCGGTCACAGGTACTGGGGTGCTGACGGACATCGATACGCCGGAGGCGCTCGCGGCGCTCAGGGCGGAGCTCGAGAAGACGTAAACTCGTTATTTGCTTTGCGTTTGCGCGGCGATTTGCTGCACGATCGGCGCCCATTTGCTCTGCTCGCCTTGAATGAAGGCCAAGACTTGCGCCGGCGACATCGATCGGTCATCGCGGCCGAGATCGGCCAGCCGCTTGTGAATCTCCGGGTCGCTCATCGCCTTGACTAGATCGGCATTCACCTTGCGCACGATGCTATCCGGCGTTCCGGCCGGCGCCACCAGGGCTTGCCAGCCGACCGATTCAAAACCGGGCAGCGTTTCAGCAACGGTCGGCAGATCGGGCGCGTTGGGGAGGCGCGCGGCCGAGGCCACGGCAAGCGGCACCACGTTCCCCACCTCCGCGGCGCCGGCAATTCCCGAATAGGCATCGAAGACAAGCGACACGCGTTTACCCATCATGTCGCTGATGATCTGCGCCGTGCCGCCCGAATAGGGCACCGTCAATAATTTAATTTGCGCCTGCTTTTGCAGAAGTTCGCCGGTCAAATGAGTCAAACGGCCGATGCCGTTGACGCCGTAGGACAATTCGCCGGGTTTTTGCTTGGCCAGCGCGATCACGTCCGGCAGGGTTTTTACGCCGAGCCATGGCGCCGCGGTGATGAACATCGGCGCGCCGCCGAGATAACCGACCGGCGTAAAGTCGCGCGGGACTTGCACCGGCAGATTGTCGGCGCTTCCCGGAAGTGCCACGAAAGCGGATGCGGCGATGACACCGAAAGTATAGCCGTCGGGTGTCGCCGACGCGGCGGTGCGCGCGGCGATGGCGCCGCCGGCGCCCGGCTGATTGATCACCACCGCCTGCTGCCGCCATACGCGGCTTAATCCCTCGGCGATGATCCGCACCGGAACGTCGATCGAGCCTCCCGGCGCCGAATCGGTGATTAGCCGCACCGGACGATTGGGGTAATCCTGTGCCTGGGCAGTCGAAAGAAAGCCGATCAGTGCCGCTAGTAGCGACAGCGAACCTATGGCTGTCGGGCGTCGTGGTGCGTGCATTTATGTTCTCAAAGACGGTTGACCCAAGTTCAGCGGCGCATTGGCGCAAATATCCTAGTGCGGTGCGCGATGATGGGTAACCTTTATCGCGAAACAGGCAGAGCGAAAATGCTCCGCGTTCGGTACGAGGTCAGGCATTCTTCATTATTGTCCGGCCTTCGCGAGCCCAGTGGCGGGCTGCCTTGCAAGAACCGAGTAGGTCGGCGCTGGCAGGCAGGCTATAGGTTTGCAGGAATTGGGCCGGAAAACTGTGATGACAGTCTCTACCGCGGCTGGCTTTTCGGATGACCGCTCTGCCGAAGCGTCGCGGCGGCTCGCGATCGGGTTTCTTAATTGGGCGCATGCGCTCGATCATTTCGTCATTCTGATTTATCCCACGGTAGTCATCGAGCTTGCGGTCGTTTACGGCCGCTCCTATGCGGCGCTGATCGCGCTCTCGACTGCCTCCTTCGTCGCCTTCGGCCTGTTCTCGCTGCCAGCCGGCTGGCTCGGCGATCACTGGAGCCGGCGCAATCTGATGATCGCCTTCTATATCGGCTGCGGCGTGTCGCTGGTAGGCGCGGCGCTCGCGCCTTCTTTGACTGGTTTGGCGATTGCGCTGTTTTCACTCGGCCTGTTCGCGGCAATTTACCATCCAGTTGGCACCGCCATGATCGTCGAAAATGCTAAGGAGCGCGGCCGCACGCTCGCATTCAACGGGGTCTGCGGCAATCTTGGCGTCTCGCTCGCGGCTGGGATCACAGCGGCGCTGACGGCGGTGTTGTCCTGGCGCGGCGCTTTTCTCGTGCCCGGCATCGTCTGCATCGCCACCGGAGCAATTTATTTTTGGTTCGGCCCACCCGAGCGGCGCTACGCCGGCGCGCGCTCGCGCTCGCCCGATGTTTATCTCACGCCGACAATCGCCGCGGTAATTGTCGCGCTGTTCGTTATTGTCGCGCTCAGCGCCGGCTTGGTCTTCAACACGATCTCGGTCGCCTTGCCGAAAATCGTCGACGAGCGGGTAGGGGGCGGCATTTCACTCATACTGGTCGGCGGCTTGACGACGGCGGTTTTCCTGTGCGGCGCGGCCGCCCAGATTACCGTGGGCCGGCTCGTCGAGCGCATCCAGCCGCATATATTATTTGCCGCAATCGCGATCATGCAATTCAGCGGTGTCGTCTGGTCGGCTTATGCGAGCGGACCGATGCTTCTTGTCGCGCTCGCCTTTACGATGGCGGCGATCTACGGCCAGATCACGGTCAACGATTTACTCATCGCGCGCTATACCGCAGATGCCTGGCGCGCACGAATTTATGCGGTGCGCTATTTCATCACTTTCATGATCTCAGGCGTCGCGGTGTCGATGATCGCGGCGCTCTACGGCCGCGGCGGCTTCGGCCTCGTGCTCGGCGTCACCGCGATGGTGGCAATGGGCTTCCTCGTCGCCGCGATCGCGATCGCGATCCTCGCCAACGGCGTCGAGAAAGCGCGGCTGCCGCAGCCCGCGGAGTAGCGATAGTCACCCGAACTATTAAAGCTGTCGATTACCGGAGATGAGACTTATTAGCCCTTCGTAGGGCACTCGATTGCTCCGGCAAACTCCCTTGATAGCGAGGATTCGGCGAGCAGGATCCGCCATTTCCCCTGATCTCATAGCGGCACATTTCAAGGGTCTCGATACGGCAATTTTCGATCCCTCCCATCGCGCCGCCCCAATAGTGGCACCAGGGCCCTTCATAGGCATCGGCATTTTTCGTCCCGCCGAGAAAAACCAACCCCGTCGCAGCGGTCAGCAGGCTAGCGATCACAAGCTTTCGCATCGCATTCCTCGATTGTTGAACAGGGCAATTACTTCGCAGAGCTAACGCTTATTCCGCTCCCGAGAGGTCAACTTACCGTGACGTCGCGACGGCTACGCGCTTGCGTACAGAGCGGTACCGGCGCTCGGATTGCACGCGCCTAGGCTATCCCTACATGCCCGCTTCGCACCGGATCAGGCGCAAGTCAGCGCGCTCCCGGAATATCCGCCAGATCGGAACCTAGATTACCTAGAGCTTACCTAGTGTGGCGATTTGCGAGATTCGACTAGAAGAAATCCGTCTTGTTCGATTCACGCAGTAAATTGCCGCCCGCGCCCGCGAAAACACCGCAGATTTTGAGAATACGTGAAGGTTTGCAGCCTCTATGGGCAGGGTTTTTATTACATTCCGGGCACGGAGACCTGCATAAAACTGGGCGGGTTCTTGCGTGTGGAATGGGACGCCAATGCCGGCGGCTCGTTCACGCCGTTCTTAAATGGCGCCAATGCGCAGTTCTTCCGTGGTGGCGATCAGCTGACGACGCGCTCGCGCGCCGTGCTCACGGGCGACGTGCGCGAGCAGACCGCGTACGGAACGCTACGCGCATACTTCGCGGGTGGCTGGCAATATACCACCAACGACTCGCCGACACTGAGTCTCCCTGGTAACGCTGTCGGGGCCGGCGGCGGTGCCGCGGTCACGAGCCCTAACAACAGCAACGCCTATCTGCTGCGGGCCTTTGTTCAGTGGGGCGGATTCACGCTCGGTAAAACTGCGTCGTTCTTTGACTTCTTTTCCACCTCCAAATACACCCACCAAACAAACTTTCTCTGGCAAGAGTTCGGCGGCGTCGGCATCAATACCTGGGGCTATACGCAGCAGCTGGGTAACGGCCTAGTGGCGAGCATTGCGGTTGAGGACAACACATTCTTCGCCCATCCGATCAGAGACCTCCAGCAGGCCGGCCCTGCGGGCACAATTGGCGGTCTTTTCGGCCCTACCTTCTTCCCGATTCTGGCTGCCGGCGGACCTACCAATGGTACGTTTGACAATGCCGGCTTCCAGGTTCCGGACATTGTCGGAAGCCTCAGAGTCGATCAGGCTTGGGGCGGCGCGCAGCTCGCGGTTGCCCTGCACGACAATCGGACGCGGTACTACCAGGCCACCACGCCGGGTGTGCTTGCCGGGGTCGCCCATGCCGGTGACAAGTGGGGTTGGGCCGGCATGGCGGGACTCGAACTAAACCTGCCCACCGCCAAAGGCGATACCTTTGCGGTTCAAACCCAATACTGTGTCGGTACCAGCGAGCATTGCATCAACAACGCCGGGGTCCGGCAACAAGACCTGACTTTTAGCTTGGTCAACACTAGCCGGATCGGGCTCGGCTGGACCGATGACGGCTTTGAGTCCAATACGGCTGCGACCCGCGCCACCGGTATCCAGCTGGCGACGGCTTGGGATGTAGTCGCGGCGATCCAGCACTACTGGGTGCCGGATGTCCGGACTTCGCTGTACGGCGCCTATGTGAACTGGAAGGCGAACAGTTCGGCGGTCGATACGCTGGTATGTCATGCGAACGGATTTGCATCCGGCTGCGCCGATTGGGCCGCTTGGCAAATCGGCTCTCGCACGATTTGGAATCCGACACGCAATCTCGATATCGGCGTCGACGTGGTTTACACCGATCTCAGCAAATCAGCGTTCAACGGCGCTGTCGTTACTTTCTCGCCGTCGGGTGCTGCTCCCAACACGTTCACGGTCGCATCGACCCACGTGTGGTCGGGAATCGTGCGCGCTCAGTACAACTTCTATCCATGACCGCAACGAACGCGATCAGGCATTTCTGCAATCCCCAGGCGGCTTCCGCCGCCTGGGGTATTCCTTTTGTTAGTGTGGCATCGGGTTCGGAGAGGTTGCGATGAGACGGACCCTTTCCAAGCCGGATGCGTATCAGATCCTGGTCGGTCGGCAGGACAATCATCAGCAACGCGATCGCTTGCTCGTCGCTATGGCCGTTCGCATGGCGAGAGCGGCGCTCGGTTGGAGTCAATCCGAGCTCGGCCAATTTCTCGGGATGTCGCAGCGCGCCATCCATCGCATCGAACAGGGGCACAGCGAGCCGAGACGCACGACGCTGCTCGCGATTGAGACGCTGCTCACCAAAGCGGGCTTGAAGATCGAGGACCGTAGCGACGGCGGGTTCAGCCTCATTGTGCCCGCCTCGATGTTGGGCGACGCCTGCGCGCCCGTAAATGTCGCCGCGCCGAGCCTCGCTGATTTCTCGGCTGACGCCGACGAGAGCGATGCGGCGGTAGAACTGGCGCGGCACTGACGACCGGAGCTGCGGCCGTCGAATTGCCGCGCGATTGATTATTGAGGCCGATTATCTCGA
>CATPBC010000215.1 GCA_955652195.1 uncultured Xanthobacteraceae bacterium
CCAGGCTGCTGCCGCCAACGCCAATTGGAATTCGGTGCCGGGCTACGGCGTGATCCTGGCCAACCAGCCGGGCGCCGTGTCTTGGCCGATGACTGCTGCGACTTTCATCCTTATTCCCAAGCAGCCGCCGGACGTCGCGGCGGCGACCTCGGCGCTCAAATTCTTCGCCTGGGCCTACGCCAAGGGCGGCAAGATGGCCGAGGAGCTCGATTACGTGTCGATGCCGGCCAAAGTGGTCAGCGAGATCGAAGCGATGTGGGCTAAATCCATCATTGGTAGCGATGGCAAGCCGTTGCACGTGACCTCGAATTGACGCCTCACGCACCGCGCCGGGCGTTCCTGCGGAACGCCCGGATTCCATCCACCGGCTCGTCGGACACACGTCTTGTGCGACGGTCGGTAGTCCGTTTCAGTGGAGGCTCCCGCGCCAAGGCAAAGGAGCGTCGTGATGGATCCCTCGGGGAGGCGATCCGTGACTGATTTCGCAATTCAAGGGCGGGGGGTGATTGTGGCCGCGGCCGGTAGCCGCGCCAAAGTGCTCGACCGGCTTCGTCTCGGCGATGCCGCGTTCCGACAATTGACGCGCGCGGCAGCCGTGGGTGTATTGATCCTGCTCAGCGCCGTCATCATTTCGCTGGCCAAGGGTTCGATTCCGGCGCTGCAGACCTTCGGCTTCGGCTTTCTTTTCAGTGAGCGCTGGAATCCGGTCACCGAAAACTTCGGCGCTTTGCCCGCGATTTACGGCACTGTCATCACGTCTTTCATCGCCATGCTGATCGCGGTGCCGATCGGCCTGATGATCGCGTTCTTTCTTACCGAACTGTGCCCGCAATGGCTGCGGCGACCGATCGGGACTGCCATCGAATTGCTGGCGGGAATTCCGAGCATCATCTACGGCATTTGGGGCTTGTTCGTATTTGCTCCATTCCTGCAACAGACACTGCAGCCGTTCCTGATTAATACGCTTGGCAACGTGCCCGGCATTGGATCGGCGTTCGCTGGGCCGCCCTATGGCATCGGCATGCTCACCGCAGGACTGATCCTCGCCATTATGGTGCTGCCGTTCATCACCTCGATATCGCGCGATGTATTTGAGGCGGTTCCCGCAGTACTCAAGGAGGCTGCCTACGGCATCGGCTGCACAAAGTGGGAGGTCACGCGCAACGTGGTGCTGCCCTATACCCGGGTCGGCGTCATCGGCGGCATTATGCTCGGCCTGGGTCGCGCGCTCGGCGAAACCATGGCGGTGACCTTTATCATCGGCAACGCGCACCGGATTTCCGCCTCAATACTCGCGCCCGGTACCACCATTTCCGCGACCATCGCCAATGAATTCACCGAGGCGGTGGGCGATCTTTATACCTCCGCCTTAATCGCGCTCGGCCTCATTCTGTTTGTCATCACTTTCATCGTACTGGCGATCGCGCGCTACCTGCTTTTGCGCATCGAGCGCCGGATCGGATGATCCCATGGCAGAGCAGATTTCAGAGTCACGTTACAAACGCCGCCGGCGGCGAAACGCCACCGCCACGATCTTGGCGCTGGCCGCCACGATGGTTGGTCTTGGCTGGCTGGTGCTGATCCTGGGCGCGTTGTTGTGGCAGGGCTTTTCCGGCCTGTCGGTGGCGGTATTTACCGAAATGACCCCGCCCCCTGGTGCGGCTGGCGGCCTGCTCAATCCGATCGTCGGCAGTCTCATGCTCACGGTGCTCGCCGTGGCGATCGGCACCCCTATCGGTATCCTGGCCGGCACCTATATGGCCGAATATGGCCGCCATGATGTGCTCACCTCGGTGGTGCGTTTTATCAATGACATCTTGCTGAGCGCACCATCGATTGTCGTTGGGCTCTTCATATACGAAGTCATGGTCGCGCCAATGGGGCACTTCTCCGGGCTGGCCGGCGGCGTGGCGCTCGCCGTATTGGTCATACCGGTTGTCGTGCGTACAACCGAGGACATGCTGACGCTCGTGCCCAATGCCTTGCGCGAAGCGGCAACGTCGATCGGCCTGCCGCGATCGCTGACGATCACGCGGATCTGTTATCGTGCGGCGCGCGCGGGCATGCTGACGGGCGTGCTACTTGCGGTGGCGCGGATCAGCGGTGAGACCGCGCCGCTGTTATTCACTTCGCTGAACAACCAGTTCTGGAGCACCAATCTCAACGCGCCGATCGCTAGCCTGCCGGTCGTGATCTTCCAGTTCGCGCTGAGCCCCTATAAGGATTGGCAGTCGCTGGCCTGGACCGGCGCCCTCATCATCACCATGGCGGTGCTGGCCTTGAGCATCTCAGCGCGCGCCCTGGTCGCAACGGGAAAACAGTCATGAACGTGAGTGCTTCCGTCGCCGTTCCCGCCGTAGCTCACGCGCCAAGCGATCAGTCGCGGCTGGCCGAGAAGGTCACGATCCGCGGCCTCGATTTCTTCTACGGCGACTCCAGCGCGCTGAAATCGATCAGCCTGCCGCTCTATGAGAACAAGGTGACGGCCTTTATCGGCCCGTCCGGCTGCGGCAAGTCGACTTTGCTCCGTGTGCTCAACCGCATGTATGATCTCTATCCGCACCAACGCGCCACCGGTGAAGTCTGGTTCGACGGCGCGAATATTCTGTCGCCGAAGCAGGACCTCAATTTGCTGCGCGCGCGCATCGGCATGGTATTCCAGAAGCCGACGCCATTCCCGATGTCGATCTATGAGAACATTGCCTTCGGCATCAGGCTATACGAGAAGCTGCCGAAATCGGAACTCGACGGCCGCGTGGAGACCGCGCTGCGCCGCGCTGCGCTTTGGGAAGAGGTCAAGGACAAGCTCAATGCCAACGGGCAGAGCCTGTCCGGCGGGCAGCAACAGCGGCTATGCATTGCGCGCACGGTCGCGGTGCGGCCCGAAGTGATTCTGTTCGATGAGCCATGCTCGGCGCTGGATCCGATTTCCACCGCCAAGATCGAGGAACTGATCGACGAATTGACCGACGATTACACGATCGTGATCGTCACCCATAACATGCAGCAGGCGGCGCGCGTTTCGGATTTCACGGCGTTCATGTATCTCGGCGAGCTGATCGAATTCGACCCGACGAGCAAAATGTTCACCGCGCCGCAGGATCAGCGCACCCAAGACTACATCACCGGCCGCTTTGGATAATCAAGATGACCGAACTCACCACGACAAGAATCGACCACACCGCCAAGGCATTCGATACCGATCTGCAGGAGATCACCCGCAAGGTCGCCGAAATGGGCGGTCTCGTGGAACGCCAGATCGCAGATTCGATTCAGGCGCTGGTTCACCGCGATGTGGAACTGGGCGAGCGCGTGATCGCGCTCGATCCCACCGTCGACAGCCTGCAGCGGGAGGTCGAGGAAAAATGCATCCTCACCATCGCCCGCCGCCAACCGATGGCGGTCGATCTGCGCGAATGCGTCGGTGCCATGCGCGTCTGCAACGACCTGGAGCGGATCGGCGACCATGCCAAGCATATCGGCAAGCGCGTCGTTGCGCTCGACGGCGATCTCCATCCGCAGAAGGTGATCCGCGGCGTCGAACATATGTCGGCGCTGGTTCTGGCCCAGATCAAGCAGGTGCTCGACGCCTATGCGAGCCGCGATCTGCAGTCGGCGCTCGCGGTGTGGAATGGCGATGAACAAGTCGATTCGATGTGTGTTTCGCTATTTCGCGAGCTCCTCACCTACATGATGGAAGATCCGCGTAACATCACGCTTTGCATGCATCTGATGTTCTGCGCCAAGGACATCGAGCGCATGGGCGACCATGCCACCAACATCGCCGAGACCGTCTATTACATGGTCGAAGGCCGTCCCATCACTGACCAGCGTCCTAAGGGTGACACCACGAGTTTTCCGGCAGGCGTACTGCAAAAATAGGAGACCGGGATGGGAGCGAACATCCTGATCGTGGAAGACGAGGAGCCGCTCATCACGCTCTTGCGCTACAACCTCGAAGCCGAAGGCTACGAGGTTGACGCGGTCGCGAGAGGCGATGACGCCGATACCCGGCTGAAGGAAACTGCGCCCGATCTCGTGGTTTTGGATTGGATGCTGCCCGGCCTGTCCGGCATCGAATTGTGCCGGCGGCTGCGCGCCCGGCCGCAGACCCAGTCGCTGCCGATCATCATGCTCACCGCGCGCGGCGAGGAGAGCGAGCGCGTGCGCGGCCTTGCGACCGGCGCGGACGACTACATCGTCAAGCCGTTCTCGGTGCCTGAGCTGCTCGCGCG
>CATPBC010000216.1 GCA_955652195.1 uncultured Xanthobacteraceae bacterium
GGCTCGACGGAGCTGTCATTGGCATGGACGGCTTCGGCGAGTCGGCACCCGCCAGTGCACTATTTCCGCATTTCGGTTTCACAGCTGAACGGATTGCCGAAACGGCAAGGTTGCTGGTCCACAGCGCGCATGGGCTCTCTTAAGCAACGGTGGAAGGCCGGTTCGTGTAGCATAAGTCATGACCATCGATATCGCGATTAACGGATATGGCCGAATCGGCCCTAATATCCCGTGCGCCTTTGTGAAAGCGGGCAGAGTCCACGATATCGAAATCGTGGCCATAAATGATCTTGGAGATGCCGAAACAAACGCGCGTCTCATGCACTATGACACCGCGCATGAACGCTGCGCAGGCTCAGTCGCGGTAGATGACGATCAGCCGGTCGCTAATGGCGATCGACTCGAAGTGTTCGCCGACCGAAACCCCTCCGTCGTCCCTCGGGGCCCCCTCGGGGTCGATTTCGTGCTCGAACGCACGAGCCGATACACTAGCAACAAGATTGTATCGCACACATCTTGCCGGCGGCGCGAAAAAGGTCGCGATCTCTGCGCCCAGCGACAAGGCTGTCGACGCGACGATCGTCTACGCGGCCTCGACCGCATGCTCAACACAACCGTCGCGCTCATGCACGCGAGGTGACGGAGCAAAGCGCCATGGATCGGATCACCAGGATGAGCGACGTCGCCCTTCGGGGAAAGCGTGTCTTCATGCGCGTCGACTTCAATGTGCCGCTTGCACCGGATGGTGAGGTTGCGGACGACACGCGTATCCGGGCCGCTTTGCCAGGCATCCACTACGCTCTCGGCTCCGGTGCGGCACTGATGATCGCGTCCCATCTGGGGCGGCCGAGTGAGGGCACATTCTCGCAAGTCGATTCGCTCGCACCTGTTGCCCGGCGTCTGTCGCAGCTTCTGGAGCGCACTGTGCCACTCAAGCGCGACTGGCTCAACGGTATCGAGGTCTCGCCAGGCTCGGCGGTTCTCCTTGAAAACTGCCGTTTCAACGTGGGTGAGAAAGCAAACGACGAGCCTCTGTCAAGGTCCATGGCCGCTCTGTGCGACGTGTTCGTCATGGATGCATTCGCAACGGCGCACCGCGTCGAGGCGACAACCTGCGGCATTTCGCGTTTCGCACCGATTGCGTGCGGCGGTCCCCTTCTGATGGCCGAGATCGACGCACTGAGCAAGGCTCTACTTCTGCCGGAACGCCCTCTCGTCGCGATCGTGGGCGGATCGAAGGTTTCGACCAAGCTCACGATCCTGCGTGCGCTGGTCGACAAGGTCGACGTCCTCATCGTTGGTGGCGGCATCGCCAACACCTTTCTGTGTGCTGCCGGCTGCAATGTCGGCAAATCTTTGGCGGAGCCAAATCTGGTCGGCGAAGCGGCCACGATCATAGCGATCATGCGCCAGAAGGGTGGGGCGGTCGCCATGCCAGTCGATCTGGTGGTTAGCAAAACCTTTGGAGACGACGCGCCATCGAGGATCGTCGCGTCCGACGCAGTCGCCGATGACGATATCATTCTTGATATTGGACCTCGCACCGCCGCCGCCTATGCGTGTCAATTGGGTCAGGCGGGTACGATCGTTTGGAACGGTCCGGTCGGAGTGTTCGAAATGGACGCATTCGCTTGCGGCACCAAGGCCCTCGGGGAGGCCATCGCAAGCTCCAAGGCCTTCTCGATCGCAGGCGGGGGCGACACGCTCGCTGCGATCAGCCGGTTCGGACTCAAGAAGCACATTGGCTACATCTCTACCGGTGGCGGCGCGTTTCTCGAATTCCTCGAAGGAAAGACCCTGCCCGCGATTGCTGCGCTTCAAGCCGCGACCCGTGCGCGAAGAAACTGACTTACGGCCAACAAGCACCAAGGAGGATCACTGGATGGCTCTCGTTTCGATGCGACAATTGCTCGACCACGCAGCAGAATATGGTTACGGCCTGCCGGCCTTTAACGTCAACAACATGGAACAAATTCAGGCGATCATGCAGGCGGCGGACGAGTGCGACAGTCCTGTAATCTTGCAAGGCTCGGCCGGGGCGCGGAAATATGCTGGCGAAGCGTTCCTGCGCCATTTGGTCGAGGCGGCGGTCGAAACCTATCCGCATATTCCGGTGGTTATGCATCAAGATCACGGCGCAAGCCCTGCTGTATGTCAGCGCGCAATTCGCTCAGGCTTTTCGAGCGTTATGATGGATGGCTCCCTGCTCGAGGATATGAAGACGCCATCCTCGTACGACTACAATGTTAAGGTGACGCGAAAAGTCGTCGAGATAGCGCATGCTGTCGGTGTGTCGGTCGAGGGCGAACTCGGCGTCCTGGGTTCGCTCGAAAGCGGCGAAGCCGGGAAGGAGGACGGATCAGGCGCCGAGGGCAAGCTTTCGCACGACCAGCTCTTGACCGATCCCGAACAGGCGGCCGATTTCGTGAAAGAGACGGGAGTCGATGCGCTCGCTATTGCTATCGGAACTAGCCATGGCGCCTACAAATTCTCGCGCAAGCCAACCGGCGACATTCTGGCCATCAATCGCATCAAGGAGATCCACGCGCGTATTCCGATGACGCATCTAGTCATGCACGGCTCTTCATCCGTGCCGCAGGAATGGCTTGACATCATCCGCGAGAACGGCGGTCAGATCAAGGAAACCTACGGCGTGCCTGTCGAAGAGATTCGGGAAGGCATCAAACACGGCGTACGCAAAGTCAACATCGACACTGATATTCGCTTAGCCATGACGGGCGCGATGCGCCGTCTGATGTTCAAGAAGCCGGACGAGTTCGATCCGCGCAAATTCTTGGCTGATGCAACCAAGGCTGCACGCGAGATCTGCAAGCTGCGGTTTGAGGCCTTTGGCAGCGCAGGAAAGGCCTCTCTGGTGAAGCCTATTGCGCTCGACAAAATAACGGATCTCTATGCCGCGGGGAAACTCAGCCCGTTGGTGCATTGATCGGACAATGACGCGATCTGGTGGAAAAAAATCATAAGGCCCGTGGCGGGCACGCTTAAGGGCGCTAGGAATCGCGATGAAGCGGGACTGGGGGGCCGGTATGCAGAACTCGCGGCAAGCGTACGTCAATCTCGCGTTGGCAACCGCCGCATTCGCGGTGGCGTTCGCCGCGTGGAGCATGATCTCGCCGCTCTCGCATCAGATACAGGCCGACTTCAACCTCGACAACACATCGATCGGTTTGTTGATCGCGCTGCCGACGCTGCTGGGTGCGCTCATGCGCGTGCCGATGGAACGAGCCATAGCAGGAATTGATAGTGGGCTTCGATGGCCGGACCGGTGCGCTTGAGA
>CATPBC010000217.1 GCA_955652195.1 uncultured Xanthobacteraceae bacterium
AAGTTGAAGTCGTCCCGACTGAAGGTCCCGTGATCGCGCTTCGACTTAAGGACCACCGGGATGTGCGGCGCTATCTTCGCCTCGTTGACTAGCCAGTTGAGGTTGGCTCCAGAACCGTAAGCCGTATCGCCCGCGAGCCGTTCGGGCTAGATGTCAAAGCGTTGCTCGGTGCGCTCGATCATGATCTTGGCCGTACTGACGCTCGGCCGATCCGGACAGCGAACCGCCGGCGAGCACGCGGATGCCCATGACACCGATTCCGGCCGCGCTGCTGTGATCGAACAGCCGCCCATAATCCTGGGCCGGATAATTCGGCGGCAGTTCGGTGGCCGCGGATGGATTGAGCATATTGTAGACCACCTGGGCAATCTTTCAGCAAGACCGGGACCACCCGCATCAACAGCGTGCCAAGCGCAAGGTGCCCGTCACCACGCGGCAGTCCGTGGTCTCAGGTCACGGTGAGCAGGATGTTGCAGCGGATCGCGGCGACAACAGTGCCAGTTCACGCAGCCCCCTTAACCATTGTTGCCGGCTGAGCAAGCCAGCGCGCGATCCGGGGCCAGATTTGGGTCAGGGTGGCTCTGCCCATGAACAATGCGAGATGTGGGCAGGGTGCTATCGCTTGTTGAATGTCCTGGCTCGCAGTGCCAACCAGGCGCGCGGTCGCGAACACCTGACCCGGAGCCACGAGATCGTCGTCGTGTGCCGCCAGCAGATAGATCGGACAACTCACCTTCGTCAGGTCTACGCATTGGCCAAGCGCGACAAAGCGGCCCGTCGCGAGCCGATTCTCCTTGTACACTTGCTCGACCACCTGCAGAAAATAGACGCCGGGCAGATCGACCGTCCAGGCATACCAATCGAGAAACCGGGCTTCCAGCTGCCGTAGCAGTGCCGATGCGACATGATCGGGCACCTGCAGCACACGGTGAATGGCCTCGCGTTCCTCTGCACGCGGACCCCAGAATTCCAGGCTATGCTGGCCGAGCACGCGACCCTCGCCAACCTCGACAAATTCCCTGAACAGGGAGGTCGGTGTGCCGCGCGCTAATCGGGTCAACGCACAGTCGCCGGCCTCAATATCTATGGGAGCGCCCGCCAACACCAATTTTCGAACCTTGGCCGGAAAGCGAGCCGCAAAGACCAGCGCCAGCCAGCCCCCCTGGCAAAGACCAACAAGATCGACCTTCGTGCCGAGTTGGTCGACCAGGACATTGAGATCGGCGAGATAATTATCAATCGATAGAAACCGCATGGTCGCCGTGGCCGAACGCCAATCGGTCACCAAGATCCGCTGTACGCCGGCCCCTTGCAGGGCCGCGACGAGGCTGTGGCGAGGCGCAAAGTCCGCAATCGTGGCACCGTGAAGCGCAAACGGGGCGCAGACCAGAGTCGCAACGCCGTCAGGACTGGTCGAGAAATCCCGCAGCCGTACCGACTCCAATTCGAGCGTGACTTCATTGCGGGTGGTCCATTCCGGTTCGACACCAGGCTGCTGCGGCTCCGAACCTCCGGCGAGCTTCGCGAACTCCTTGGCTATTGCCGCGGCAAACTCCCTTGCCTGCTCCGCGGCCAGAGCCGGCCAGAGGAAGGCGACGGACGGGAATGACGGATTTTTGCTCTCAATGCTGAAACGACGATTGGATCCCATCGTCGCCATGGTAAAACTCCCTAGTTTCACTTCCAGGTAGCGCAGATTTCGAGTTCGGCATCATATCCTTGCCACAGCCACCTCCTGGTGTTCAGTCAAGGCGCATTCAGGCCCTGCCAAAAGGGGGTCAAACGGAAAACGCCGGATTTCCGCGATTCGCTGCCGGGCAACTCTCCCAATGTAGATCCCAGCGTTCCAAGGTACCGGGGCCAGGGTCCGAGGACAGCGTTTCTTAACACACACGAGCCACACTAGGTATACTTTGTGCGACGCGTTGGCGTTGGGCGCATCTTCGATTTGCGCGTCCATGCTCACCGGTAGTCTTGTGGACAATTATCCGCCAAAGAAAGTCATGGACCCCATCCAGCTCTCGTTGGGCCTGGGTGAGATCGCGGTGCGTAGTCACCGCTTGATGGTCGATTTTCTAACGCGTCGCCCCGAACTGAGCGGACTGGGTGATCCGGCCGGAATCGGGCAGGCCTTCCTCCAGCTAACCGCCAAGATCATTGCTGACCCGATGTCGATTGCACAGGCGCAGCTTGAGCTGTGGGCAGATCATATGACACTCTGGCGGCGCACAACGGAACGGCTGTTTGATCCTACAGGCAAGTCTGACCGACGCCCCGTCGCGACCGATCGGCGTTTCCAGCACTCAGCTTGGACCGAAAACATTCTCTTCGATTATATCAAACAAAGCTACCTGATTTCCGCGGAGGCAATTCTGTCTGCGGTTAGCCGCGTCAACGGCCTCAATCCGAAAACTGCGCACAAGGTAAATTTCTATACACGCCAGTTCGTTGACGCTATGTCCCCTTCGAACTTTCTCGCTACCAACCCGGAGGTGTTGCAGACCACGATCGAGACGGGCGGTGAGAATCTTCTCAGGGGTCTGACAAATCTGATGGATGATCTCGAACGCGGGCGAGGACAACTCGCAGTCACTATGACCGATCTGAAGGCCTTTCGGCTCGGCGAGAGTGTAGCTGCGACACCCGGGAAGGTTATCTTTCAAAACGAGCTGATGCAGCTGATCCAGTACGCTCCCTCGACCCCTGAGGTCAAACGGCGTCCCCTTGTCATCGTGCCACCCTGGATCAACAAGTTCTATGTGCTCGATCTGAGACCTAAAAATTCTTTCATCAAGTGGGCTGTGGATCAGGGACACACGGTGTTCGTGATTTCCTGGGTCAATCCCGACCGGCGTCTCGCTCATAAACGCTTCGAGGATTACATGCTCGAAGGTCCGCTTGCCGCACTTACCGCTATCGAGGCTGCGGCCGGTGAGCGTGAGGTGAACGCTATCGGCTATTGCCTTGGCGGCACGCTCCTCGCTGCGACGCTCGCGTATCTGGCGGCTCAGAACGACGATCGCATCCGGAGCGCAACATACCTAGGGACTCTCGTTGACTTCACCGACGTTGGCGACATGGCGGTATTTATCGACGAGGAACAGCTGGCGGTACTTGAGAAGCGCATGCGACGGCGTGGATATCTCGAGGGACGCGATATGGCCCTAGCCTTCAATATGCTGCGCGCCAACGACCTCATATGGAGTTTTGTCATCAGCAACTATCTCCTCGGCAAGCAACTGATCCCCTTCGATCTGCTCTATTGGAATGCCGACTCCACGCGCATGCCGGCTACGATGCACAGCTTCTATTTGCGTAACATGTATCACGAGAACCGGCTTGCCATTCCGGGAGGGATCAGCCTTGCCGGCGTGCCGATCGATCTCAGGCGGATCGAGACCCCCACCTTCATACTGTCGACGCGGGAAGATCACATCGCGCCGTGGCAATCGACTTACGCGGCGACCCGGCTATATCAAGGGCCGATTAAGTTCGTGCTTGCCGATTCCGGCCACATCGCCGGGATGATTAGCCCACCTGGCAGCAAGTATGGCCACTGGCAAAACACCAACCTGCCGAAGACCCCGGCTGAATGGTTCGAAACCGCCAGCTTGGTTAAGTCCTCCTGGTGGCCGACGTGGGAGGAATGGATATCAGGACATTCCGGGGGTTCGGTCAAAGCACGCGAGCCCGGTGGAGGACTATCGCAGCCGATCGAGGACGCACCAGGCTCTTATGTTCGTACCCGCGCCGACAATTTGATGAACGACGCTCCTCACTATGCCGACAAAGTAATCGAATGAACGGTCGCCGCAATATTTCGAGTTCCTTCGCCAATACTGGCCGCGACGCCCACCTTGCCAGCGACCCGCCGGCGGGGTCCGATATGCCGATGAATCTGCCACCGCTGCGCACGCTGTTCTTCGAAGACCTTTCGATCGGCATGACCGAGCGGCTGGAGAAAACTGTCGCCTCGTCCGACGTCGTCGGCTTCGCGCAGCTTACCGGCGACCGCAATCCGATCCACCTGTCGGAGCATTTTGCCGCCAAAACCTCGTTCCGCACCCGGATCGCGCATGGGCTCTACACAGCGAGCCTGATCTCGGCGGTGCTCGGCACGCGGCTGCCCGGCCCCGGTGCGGTCTACATCTCGCAGACGCTGAACTTTCGCGCCCCAGTCAAGATTGGCGATACGGTCTTCGTCACTGTCACCGTCGCCGAACTGATGCCGGAAAAATCCCGCGCCCGATTGTCCTGCCTCTGCGAGGTCGACGGCGAGGTGGTCTTGGACGGCGAAGCACTGGTGAAGGTACCGAGCGAGAAGGCAGCGAAGGACAAGCGGCCGGTGATGAGGTTGTAAGGAACTCGTAGGGTCGGTAGACCGAAACGAAACCCACCATCAATGCCCGCGACGAAACGATGGGTTTCGCGACGCCTGTCATCGGACGCTGCTACAGCCGCTTTCAACGGATCGACGCAACACCTTCTAATCTTGCGGGGGAGCGAGCTCACCGCTCCGTGTAGTCGCCACCCTGCTGCTTCGTGACGCGCTTGCCGGCCA
Source organism: uncultured Xanthobacteraceae bacterium (assembly GCA_955652195.1). Taxonomy (GTDB): domain Bacteria; phylum Pseudomonadota; class Alphaproteobacteria; order Rhizobiales; family Xanthobacteraceae; genus BOG-931. Next base: position 4,562 of record CATPBC010000217.1, read on the forward strand.
CGATCAGGCCCAGCACGACGGCGAGGATTCAATCGGCCTCGACCTGTGCCTTGATCGCATCCTTCTCGGCAGGCACCCATGGCGTTGCCACACCGACGCTGTCGGCTTCGTACTCCGCAGTCGCATTGTGGAGGCTGACGCTCTCCAGATAGCGCCAGGGTGATGTGCCGCCCCGAGTGGTCATGTTCGGCTTATCGCTCACCAATGACACCATATATCAGGTCCTCGACAGTGCGCTGAGGCGACACTGCGCTGAGGCGACACTCCTGCCGCTCGTGCGGCGATGATCTAAAGCTGGATGCAACGCGGATGCAACGCGCGGCCTAATTCGTTCGTGCTTTCAAGCCTCCGCAGCGGAATCATAATCCGTGTGTCGGCGGTTCAAATCCGTCCTCCGCTACCACTTCTTCTGAAACTTGGATGTCGAGTCGCGCAAACGCGCTCGTGGCGCATTATCCACGCGCAGCAATCAGCCGCCGAGGCTGTCTGGCTCCGGCACTTCCTGCAGCGCGGCGAGTGAAGGCGACGAATGCGCCTCGGGCATCAGCTTGGGGCGCGAATGCGGTGCCTGCTCGCCGCGCCACTGCATCTTCGTTAGCGCCGCTTCCGCTTCGGCGATGAGCTTGCGCATAATCTCGCCGACCGGAAGGATCTCGCTGATGCCGCCCGCGGTCTGGCCTGCGGTCAACAGACATTCATGCTGCCGGCCCGCCTGGGTGGTCGAGACGATCTGGCTGCGCAGGCGATCGCGCTGACGGCGCGCTTCGTCGCGCTTGGCGCTCCATTCCGTCAAAAAATCCGTCGGCAGCGAGCGCAGCACGGTCTTGAATCCGGCCGTGCCCGGCAGCGGCGTGATGTCGTTAAGAACCTCGGCCTTGATCGCGTCCTCGGATTTGGCGACCACGATCGCCTCTTTCCATTGCAGCGGCGCCGGAGCTTCTTTGGAGGCGATGAACCGGGTGCCAAGATTGACGCCGACGGCGCCGAGTATGAGGGCCGCCGCTATGCCGCGGCCATCAAAAATGCCGCCGGAGGCGACCACCGGGATCGGCGATACTGCATCGACGACTTGCGGCACCAGCGTCATCGTACTGACCTCGCCGCAATAGCCTCCAGATTCGCCACCTTGCGCGATGATCACATCGGCGCCGCTTTCCGCGGCTTGCAAAGCCTGGTCCACGGTCGTCACTTGCACCATCACACGCGCACCGGCATCGTGGGCCGCACGCGTCAGATCGCCCGGATCGGCAAGCGTGAATGAGATCACCGCCGGCCGCGCCGCCAGCGTGTAGCGAAACGCCTCGGCGTCGAGGGTCTGCGGAATGTGATTGATCGCGAAGGGACGCTGCGTCAGCGTCTTCGCCAAGTCGATATCGCGCTTGATCGCCGCGAAGCTGCGGAACAGCGTCCCGATGCCGCCCAGTCCGCCGGCATTGGAGACCGCGGCCGCAAGTTCAGCGGACGTGCAGGTTCCCATCGGCGCCAAGATGATCGGCACGTCGATGCCGAACAGATCGCAAAGCGGGGTCGTCAGCATGGCTCATCTCCGGACATCCGCTCGGCACGCCGGACTGTCACAAATAATAGCAATCGGCCAAATACGAGCAACCAGCCACGTACGGGCGATCGGCCAAGTACTGGCAATCGGCAATGTCGAGAGCCTTAGAAACTGACGCATAATATTCGCTGCTGCAAACGCGAATGTCCAGTTCGTGACAGAACGACAATTCTGGAACGGCGGGGCCGTAAAAATGTTTGTGTCAAGATGGTGGGTGGTTCGCGGCACCGTCTATCGGCACGGCTATACCGGACCTGGCTGGCGTTAACGTCAGTCGTCGATGATATAGACGCCGGGCCGGCAATAGCCTGGGCCCGTCTCAATCCTTCACCGCGCAATCGCGCAAGATTTCCGGCCTGAAGGCAAGCCCATGGCCGGGCCGTTCCGGTGCCGCGATGAATCCGTTCGCAACCGGCACCGGATCGACCCACAGATCCTCGGCGAGCCCCATGTCCTCGATCCACAGTCCGTTCGGAATCGAGGCGAGCAGCTGGATATTCAATTCCGGAAACAGATGCGGCGCGATCGTCATACCCCAGGTGTCGGCGACGGTCGCGATCTTACGCAATTCGGTCAGCCCGCCGCGCATCGGATCGGGCTGCAGGATCGGCAGCCGCGGATTTTCGAAAAACGGCTTGAGATCGAAGCGCGTGAAATGCGTCTCGCCGCCAACCACGCGCAGGTCGAGCGCCTCGGCGATGCGCAAATAGCCGGCAAAATCGTCCGGCACCACCGGCTCTTCCAGCCAATAGACATTATGATCCTGGAACTTGCGGCCCATCGCAATGGCGATGTCGGCGGTCCAGCCCATATTGACGTCGATCATGATGTCGATGTCCGGACCGAGCGCCTCGCGCATGCGGCGCACATTGTCGAGATCGGTTGCCAGATCGGCAGTGTGAGCGACCTGCATCTTGATCGCTTTATAGCCGCGCTCCTTGTAGTGCAGCGCCTTTGCGATCATGCCGTCGCCGCCGCTGCCGCGAAAGCAGCCGCTGCCATAGGCCGGCAATTGCCCGCGGTAATGACCCCACAGCCGATGCAGCGGCAGATTGGCGCGTTTGCCGAGCACATCCCACAGCGCGATATCGAGAGCCGACATCGCCATCACCGCGATTCCGGCGCGGCCATAGGTGACGGTGGCGCGCCACAGATCCTGCCAGATCGCCTCGACCGCACTCGCGTCTTTACCGAGCACGCGCGGGATCACGCATTCTTCCAGGCAGCATGCGATCGTGCGCATCGCCGGGCGGAACAAAAACAAATAACCCATCCCCGCGATGCCGCCGCGCGTCTCGACATCGAGCACCAGAAACTCGCGCATCGGGCCGAAGGCGTGGCCCTTGAGCCATGGCGTTTGCGGCCACGGCACGCGCAGCATGGTGGTGCGAATGGCCGTGATGGTCGTATCGGTCATGCAACGCTCGATTTGTTTCTGATCAGGTTGGCAGCAACCGTCCGGATGCTGCGAAAACTTATTCCGCGCGTCAACGCCGGCAGACCAGCAATATTTGATTTCGCTCCGCGATCCGACGCCTTCAGCGCGACCGTAAGGAAAAGTCCGTAAACACTGGAGGCGGCGGCGTCGGTTGCGTCGCCCGCTGCGTCGATTGAATGATGATCTGCAAGGCGTCGTCCTCACCGCCATTGGTCGGCAGCCATGGCGGCTGCGGGCAAGGCAGTGTCGAGGCGGTGCCGCAGCCCGCAAGCTCGATGACATTGCCGTTATTAAGCCCGCCGACGCCGCCGTTCTGGTCGAACTTGCTCGATAGATACTCAATGTAATGAATGACCTGCTCGGCCGTGACCCGCGCCGGCTGTCCGGGTGGCGTGTTCCAGTTCAAGATCGTCACCACAAAGCCGGGCCGATACACGACAATCGAGCCGCCGCCGTTCGTAATTGTCAGTATACCGTTCAGATTGATGGCGTGCGTTACATGGGCGCTGTGATCGACGGTCGCGGTGCCGCCGCGGATGCCAATCGTCGCCGCCGGTGTGTCGATCGTGACGGCGCCCTGATGGCTCAATTTGCCGCCGATATATTGCAGCGTGCCTTGGGTGAGCTTGGTGAGCATGTGGCCGCTGCCGGATGCCGGATCGTAGACGAATTCGTCGATCAGCAGATTGGTGTTCGGCGCGATATTCAGCGTACTTTGATCGACAAACAAAAGCTGCACCGATCCGGTCGGCGAGGTATGGATGCGTTCTTTGTGCAGAATGCGCGAGCCGACCTTGAGCGTTATGATCGAGCCGCCGGGTGGCGTGCTTTCCGAATTCGGATTGACCGCAGTCGCGGTGCCGACCTGTTGCGCGATCGCGGTCGCACCGCCGATGAGAACGGCAGCGAATGCCAATACGACTGATTTATATTTCCCAGCCATTACGTGTTCCTCAACAGATCTGCCCTTCAAAATCTGACCAGCGGTCCGGCACTGACGGACAGATCGCGATACGAGAACGCCGCCACGTTGGATGACGCGTTTCGATATTGCACGAGCGATGCGAAGATCAGTTTGTGCCAGATCGGCACTTCCAGGCCGAGCCCAGCGCGCCATTCAGTTGTATGCGCCGTGGTGAACGGCGCCACGAACGGATCGGCTGCATCGTACTCCCATCGAGTCACGCCGACGGTCGGAACGACGGTCCAGTGCGCACTGCCGGCCCAAGGAGTCGGCCAAGAGAACGTCCACGGCAACCAGATGTCGGCGACATAGCTGCGATAGCTATCGAAGGCGAATTGGTCACTGGCGCGGGCATAAGCAACGCGCGATTGCCAGGCCAGCCCGGAAGCGACCGGTCCCGATGCTTGCAGCCCGACGGTCGACAGTGTGCCGCTCAATCCGCTGGCGAGCGGGTAGAGCGCGGAATTGCGGAAACTCTGTTGAACGATTTCGCCGTAGGGATCGAGCGAAACATTCCCTACCACGGCGTGAAGCGTAAGCCCGCCGCCGATGCCGCCCATATAGGGGGCGTCGGCCAGCAATGCGCCGGTCGCAACGACATAGGGTTTGACAGTCAAGCCGTTGATGTTGCCCGGCGCGAAGGCAAAGCGCGGCCCGGCGCGAATTTCCATCAAACCGACATCGAACTGGTGCAAGGCAAATTGTTGCGCGTCGTAGGCAATCACGGAGGCTTCGAAGGTCTCGCCGGTCTGGGTTTCGAAGTCGTGGACGTAATTAATTCCGGCGGTGCCGAACCAATTCCAGTCCGGCCGGGCAGTGAAACTGCTGTTGAGCGTCCCGCCGGAGGCAAGAACTGTCTGCGCTCCAGCACCGAGACTGGCATTGCTCTGATAACGCAAGCCGGTCTGCGCGAAACCTGAGAATTGATCGGGTCGAAGCTTTTTATCGACCAGTTCGAGCAGGTCCTCAATCTTCTGGCGAAGCTCGGGCGTAACGTCCGGCATCTGCAGCGCCGTTTGCAGATAACCGCGCGCCTGGTCGTAGGAGCCAAGCTGATAATAGAGCACGCCCAGCTGAAAGCGTGTTGCGGCAAGCCTGGGATTATAGAAGCGGAGCTGTTCGTAAGTGCTGATCGCCGATTCGATATCACCGCGATTAGCCGAAGCGGCGGCATATTGAATCGTATTGCCGAGATTGCCTGGCTGGGCCAGCACGCCCGCAAACAGGGGATCGATGTCCTTGGTGAAATCGGAAGCGCCCTGGCCGAAAGCAGTGACCGTAAGTGCGATCAGGAGCGCCGCCGAACCGGCGACGTCCGCGATCAAGCCCGGACCTGCCCGCCTTATGCTGGTTGCCACGAGAACGTCGACCCCCAAGCCCATCGCCGCCGTGGATGGAATGTTTTCCCGAACGACCCACGCTGCCCGACGCACCATCCATATTAGCGCACAAAGGCGGGATTGCGCCAACCGTGGCAAAACCAGACCAAAGCCATTGACGCGGATCAGGCGGCAGTTTCTGCTTTTGCGGCGCGCGCAGGCGGATTTTTTCGCGATGTGGCGAAACGATCACAGTCCATCGCTAGGCCGAGCCTGCAAAACAGCGGCGAGACCGTGTTGGATCGATTATGATTTGCGTCATGGCGGGCTCGGCGACAGGACGAGCCGGAGGTGTTCGTGGCTTCGACGATCAATGTGGCGGCTTATAGCGACGCGCTCGTCGTGCTCGGCACGGCGGGCATTGTTGTGCCGATCTTCAGCCGGCTCGGTTTTAGCCCGGTGCTCGGCTATCTGGCCGCCGGGGCGCTGTTGGGGCCACTTGGGCTGGGTTCGCTGATCCAATCCTTTCCGGCGCTGTTCTGGTTCACCGTGAGCGACGCCAAGGACGTCGCCGGCATCGCCGAACTCGGCGTTGTTTTTCTGTTGTTCCTGATCGGCCTCGAACTGTCGCTGCACCGGCTGATGACGATGCGGCGCCTGGTAGTCGGGCTTGGGGGACTGCAGGTTCTGATCACGACGGTGCTGCTCGCCGCGCTCGCCGTCTATTTCGGAAAGACGCCCTCGGAAGCGATCATTCTCGGGGCGAGTCTGTCGCTGTCTTCCACCGCGATCGTACTCGAACTGTTATCGAAGCAGGAGCGCCTGAAGACGAATGTCGGACGGACGAGCTTTGCTGTCCTGCTGGCGCAGGATATAGCGGTCATTCCCCTCCTCATCTTCATCGCGCTGCTCAGTGCCGGTCCGCAAGGCTCGGTGCTCGCCAGCGTCGGCAAGGCGGTTATGCAGGCGGCCATCGCGCTTGCCGTTATCATCATTTTCGGCCGCTTTCTGCTGCAGCCGCTGTTCCGGCTGGTCGCCTCCACGCGCTCGCGCGATCTTTTCATCGCGACCGCGCTGTTCGTCGTCATCGCCGCCGGCGTCATCACCAATCAGGCCGGCCTGTCGATGGCGCTGGGCGCCTTCGTTGCAGGGCTTCTGCTCGCCGAGACCGAATACCGCCGCGCCGTTGAAGCGACCATCGATCCGTTCAAGGGCCTGTTGCTCGGAATTTTCTTCTTCACCGTCGGCATGAACATCGACGTGCGCGAATTATTGCGCGAGCCGCTGTTGCTGGCTGGCGGCGTATTCGGACTGATTGCCCTCAAATCGCTTGTCATCGTCGGTCTCGCCAAGCTGTTCCGTGTGTCATGGCCGGTCGCGGTCGAAATGGGACTCCTGCTCGGCGCGGGCGGCGAATTCGCCTTCGTCGGTATTGCAATGGCTTCGCAATTACGCCTGATCGATTCCGCCACAGCCACTTTTGTGCTCACCGTCACTTCGGTGACGATGGCATTGATACCGCTATTGTCCTTTGTTGCGCGGCACTTCGCATCCCGCTTGCGCTCCGCCGCTGCGCCGCCGGAGCTGGCGGCGCGGCCGAGCGCTCGGCAAAGTCATGCGATCGTCGTCGGCTATGGCCGTGTCGGCAAAGTAGTATGCGGACTGCTGAATGAGCATGGCATTCCCTATATCGCTGCCGATTTCGATGCTTCGACGGTGACCCGCGACCGCCGCGATGGCCACGACGTTTATTATGGCGACGCCGCCGATCCGAAGTTTCTCGAGATTTGCGGCTTGGCCAGCGCCGCCGGCGTCATTATCACCATCCATGCCGACGAGCTGATCGATCTGGTGGTCGAGCATGTCCGCGCCATGCGGCCGGATGTGCTGATTGTTTCGCGGGCGCGCGATGCCGATCACGCACGTCATCTCTATCGCCTCGGCGCCACCGACGCGGTGCCGGAAGCGATCGAAGCCAGCTTGCAACTCTCCGAAGCCGCCCTGGTCGGTCTCGGACTGCCGACCGGTCCGGTGATCGCGTCGATTCACGAGAAGCGCGACGAGATCCGCCGCGGCTTGCAGCAGGCGGCGCGCGCCGCGGGGTTGCAAGCTACGCGTTCGATCAGAGCGAAGAGGCGCGCGATTTTCAGACGATAGGTTTGCCCCGCTTGGTACAGCACGTAAGCGGTGCGCCACTAATCCGGGAATCCGTTTGCTTAGCCCTGCGAGCCCGAACTCACTATCGGCGAGGCGCTTTTGGCTGGCGCGGCGCTCTTGGCTGGCGCGGCGCTCTTGGCTGGCGCGGCGCTCTTGGCTGGCGCGGCGCTTTTGGCTGGCGCAGCGCTCTTGTTTGGCGAGGTAGTCTTGCTTGCCGAAGCGCTCTTGTTTGCCGAGGCGCTCTTGTTTGGCGCCGCCTCTTTGGATGCGCTCTCCTTCGGCGCGATCTCCTTGGGCGCGATCTCCTTGGGCGCGATCTCCTTGGGCGCGATCTCCTTGGCTACTTGCGGCTCCTTGGCCCGCACCAGCGTCGGCGGGCCGCCGACCGGCCGGCACGACTGCCCATGCGCCGCTTGCAAGATCGCGGTCAGAGCTATGCCCTGCAGTCGCGGTGATTTGTCGATGGTGAAATGATCGACGCTGGTATCGCTCGAGACATCGACATTTGATATATTTGATTGAAAGCCCTCAGACTCCTTCACATAGGCATTTCTCGGCTGCGTCAGATTG
>CATPBC010000218.1 GCA_955652195.1 uncultured Xanthobacteraceae bacterium
CATGCCGGCGGCTACCGACTTGGCGCCTTCCCGTACGATCGCGTGCGCAAGAACCGTGGCGGTCGTCGTGCCGTCACCGGCGTAGTCGGATGACTTCGAAGCGACCTCGCGGACCATCTGAGCGCCCATATTCTCAAACTTGTCCTCGAGCTCGATCTCTTTTGCGACGGTAACACCGTCCTTGGTGATGCGGGGTGCCCCGTAAGACTTGTCGAGCACCACATTGCGACCCTTCGGGCCGAGCGTCATCTTCACCGCATTGTTGAGGATGTCGATCCCGCGCAACATTCGGTCGCGCGCATCAACTGAGAATCTAACTTCCTTGGCAGACATTTTGCTACTCCGTGAATTTCTGTTTCGGGATGGGAATGCTCAGGCGGCCTTCTTCTTGGCCACCGTTTCCTGGAGCGCGCCCATGATGTCGCTCTCCTTCATGATCAAGTAATCGACGCTGTCGAGCTTGACCTCGGTACCCGACCACTTGCCGAACAGCACGCGGTCGCCAACCTTCAAGTCGATCGGGATCAACTTGCCGCTCTCGTCGCGGCCGCCCGGGCCGACGGCAATGACCTCGCCCTGCGAGGGCTTCTCCTGGGCGGTGTCGGGAATGATGATTCCACCGGCGGATTTCGCGTCGGGATCAATACGCTTGACAACAACACGATCGTGCAATGGGCGGAATTTCATGCGCTTCTCCTGAGCTGTGTTCCTGCTAATTTTTCGGACGAAAAAGCCAGGCTCGCTACGTGTCGCAATGTGAAATGAGCCTCTTTCTTCTTTAATTGGTGTGCCTTTAGCACTCTTCAAGGGACACTGCTAATTCGGCGTCAGGTATTCGTCCGAAATGCTGCTAATGCCCTGAATCCAGGGGCAAACTTTGTTTTTTTAGGCTTGTCATATCCGAGGTGGGGCGACAACGTTGACTGCTTTGGCGGACGCGGGCGTCGCGCTGCCGACCGGCTGGCTGCGGGAGGATGGGGGCACCTACTCGCGCACCACCTACGCCAATCTGTTCGCGGCAGTCACGGGCGGTTGGATTCCGCTCATGTTCGGCACGCTGGTGTTCACCGTCATGGTCTCATGCCGACATGGGCCACATTGGCCGCAATCCGATCCGCAGCCTTAGAGCAGCGTCTTGCATAGGTGAGGAGTTGCCCGTCGCTTGGGTGATCGACGGTTTCCACGCCGATAATAATCTTCATCAGCTCGGGATCGTGCTGGCTAATGTGCCTTGACCAGCTCGGTCTCGGCATTGGCTGGCCCCATAATGAGAACCGCGCCAGTGTTGGCAATGGATTTCGCTACTGCTTGAAGGAAGGCGTGATCCTCCGAGGCGTGACCGCTCCCGATGGAACTTGCCTTATGGTGGATGTGCCTGGTCAAGATGATCCGGGTGCAACGCGAGCCGTTCGACGTCCGTCGGGCGGAAATGGAATACCCGTGCTTCATGGTCATCGATTCAAATAACCGCATGATAGTGAGGGGTTATCACGGAATGAGTCTTTTCGATCCAGCCGATTGCAGCGGCGGTCGCGAGCGCGGATGCCGGATTATCTGCATTGCCACCCAATCGCCTGACCACGAGCACAAGAAGAGGCTCTTGATAGCCACGGTTGTCGGAGCGAATGAGCTCGAAGAGCGGCCTACTTATCGACACGAAAGCTATTTTTTGGGCCGCTTGCCGAAGGCGGCGGTCACTTCATTCTTCTTTATCCGCGCCGTCGGGTTGCCGCGCTCACCCAGGTTCTGCTCTTCTGTGCCGTCACCCATCATGCCGGGATGAGCAACCTTAGCTCGCTTCTTGGCCTTATGAGGGGCCGGGGTTTTCTTTGTCATGCCAAGTACTCATTGCGCGGGGGCTTCACTGAAGCCCAACTCTGAGCACAATCGCATCGACCTGCCTGTATTAAATTGCTCACTTTGAGCAAATGGGTACTTCCGTCGTTGGCATTGTTGGTTGATGAAGAGGCCCGTGCTGGGGCTGGAGCATGTCTCCTTCTGGCCCGAAGCAGACGTGCAAAGGCCGCCCCTCAATGTCCGTTTCTGAGGTAATAACAGACATCAGAATTCAACCGCGTCACGTCCGCTGCCCGATTCAGATTGAGTAGGTACAAATCCGCTTCGTGATGGTCTTGACAGTTGTTATTTGAGGATCGGCCGCAGGTCTTCGAGCTTGTCGAAGAGGTGCCAGATGTAATCGCAGGCGCCCTTCTCCCGGTGCGGATGTAGGTCGGCAATTTTTGGATCGTTGCAGTAGCCGTCGAAGGCCGCCTTTGACTTCCATTCGACTAAGATCATCACAGTGCGCGGCTTGATGTCGCCTGCCATCGCCTCTTGGAACCTGCCGAGCGCAACGACGCGGCCGCCGTGTGCCTCCACCTCCTTCGCCGAGCGGCGCGAATAGGCAAGATACTCGGCGCGGTCTGCAACGTTGAAGAGGTTGAGCGCATATACGGGGCCGGTCATCAGAGCCTCCAGGTGTTACGCCATCGCAATTTCCTCGATCAGCGTCGGATCGTCATCGCTCGCACGCGAGCTATTTACGCGCATGCCAATTATTTTCGCGTCGGTGGCGCGCATCAAGACCCGAATGTTGCAAAACCCGCAGCGAAGCCATGAGTCGCGAGTGGCACATCAAGCGTGACAGAAACTTTCGCGCCTCGCTGCGCGAAGTCATTCGACAGCCGGCTAAGGTGGATTCACCGATGCCCTCGTTTCGTCGAAAATGACCCTTATGCCATTGACGGCACGCACCCAAGCGAATGTCCACACCCGGGCCAAGCACTCCCTTGCTAGGGTGTGCGGCGCTGCGGCGAGCGGATTGTTCCTTCTTGGAGCGATGCTGTAAAATGGCCTGCGTTTTAAAATGAGTCCTGCGAAAGGAGGGCCTGCAATGAAACGCAAAGCAAAGCTCTCGTTCGATCCCAAAGTGTTTCTGTCGAAAGTAAACGGCGGACGAGCCATTTCAAATTATCGGAAGGATCAAACTGTGTACCGG
>CATPBC010000219.1 GCA_955652195.1 uncultured Xanthobacteraceae bacterium
AAGCTTCGCACAATTTGATGCCGGCGATCTTCGCCACCGCATACCATTGATTGGTCGGCTCGAGCGCGCCCGACAGCAACATTTCCGGTGTCATCGGCTGCGGCGCCAGCCGCGGATAGATACAGGACGAGCCGAGATAAACCAGCTTTTGCACGCCGCAGCGATAAGCGGCGTTAATTGTATTGAGCGCGATCGCGAGATTGTCGGTGAGAAAGTCGGCCGGAAAAGTGCTGTTGGCGCGAATGCCGCCGACCTTTCCGGCGGCGATAAAGACTGCATCGGGTTTGTTCTGCGCCATGAAGCGCTCGACCGCCTCGGACTGGCGCAGATCGAGTTCGCGCCTGGTCGCGCAGACGATGCTGCAGTTTTCGCGCTCAAGCCGGCGCATGATCGCGGCGCCGACCATGCCGGCATGGCCGGCGACATAGACTCGCTTACCGCGCAATTCGAAAATGATCGGTGCGCTCATGCGCTTTTGTTACCTAGGTCCAAACTACCGGGTCCAAACTAGTCGCGCTCGTTGCGATGGCTGCCGTCGCGGCGCAATTCCGCCAGATCCGCCTCGACCATTTCGCGCACGAGTTCATCGAATTTCACCTTGTGGCGCCAGCCGAGCCGCTGGCGCGCCTTGCTCGGATCGCCAAGCAGCGCGTCCGTTTCGGTCGGGCGAAAATAGCGCGGATCGATTTCGATGAGCACGCGGCCGTCGCGCTTATCAAAACCCTGTTCCTTAAGCCCCGATCCGCGCCATTCGATGGTTCGGCCGACGCAGGCGAAGGCCTTTTCGGCGAATTCGCGAACCGAATGCTCCTCGCCTGTCGCCAGCACGTAATCGTCGGGCTCCGGTTGTTGCACAATGAGCCACATGCCCTCGACGTAATCGCGGGCGTGCCCCCAATCGCGTTTGGCGGAAAGATTGCCGAGAAACAGCTTGTTCTGCAGGCCGAGCTCGATCGCGGCGACGGCGCGGGTGATCTTGCGCGTGACGAAGGTTTCACCACGCGTCGGTCCTTCGTGATTGAACAGGATGCCGTTCGATGCATGCATTCCATAGGCCTCACGATAATTGACCGTGATCCAATAGGCGTAGAGCTTCGCCGCCGCGTAGGGCGAGCGCGGATAAAATGGTGTGGTTTCCCGCTGCGGCACTTCCTGCGCCAAACCGTACAGCTCCGACGTCGATGCCTGGTAAAATCGAACCTTGTCCTCGAGACGAAGGATGCGGATCGCTTCAAGCAAACGCAGCGTACCGAGCGCATCGGCATTTGCGGTATATTCCGGCGTTTCGAACGAGACACGCACATGGCTTTGCGCGGCCAGATTGTAGATTTCGGTCGGCTGCACTTCCTGAATGATGCGAATGAGGTTTGTGGAATCGGTCATATCGCCGTAATGCAGAAAGAACTTTAGGCCCGCGCCGTGCGGATCCTGATAAAGGTGATCGACCCGCGCGCTGTTGAACGACGACGATCGCCGTTTGATGCCGTGCACGACGTAGCCTTTGCTCAGCAACAGCTCGGCGAGGTAAGCGCCGTCCTGGCCGGTCGTGCCGGTGATCAGTGCGATACGGTCTGGCATGAGCGGATCCGCGCAGATTTAATTTTGTAGATAACGGGCCTCAACGCCCCAAGCGAAAGGCGCCGGATTGAGGGCTAAACGCCGCGGTTCGTCAAGTCTTGTTGGTCCAGTGTTGCGCACTTGACGGGGTTTGCTCGCGCGCTGGTTTTCGTTCAGCCGTGAGAACTGCCGCCGGCGCGTTGCCGTTCGCGTCGCTGTTGATTTTCATTCATGCGACGCTCGGCCTCGGCATCGATCGCGCGCTTGAGATCAGGATGATTGGCGGTGAAGGTTCGGAAATCCGCCAGATCCAGGATCAAGAGCGTGGACAGCATTGTCGTTGTCACATTGGCGCTGCGGACCGAATCCCCCAGCAAAGCCAACTCGCCGAAGAATGCGCCGGAGCCGAGGCGCACCGGCGTCGGTTTCACGTCGACCTGAACCTCCCCCGCGGCGATGAAATACATGCAATCGCCAATTTTGCCGCGACGAATAATGGCGGTGCGTTCCGGTACTTCGAGAAGCCGCAACAGATGAGTGATCTCGGTAATCGCCGCGGGATCGAGCGATTGGAAGAACGGGACCTTGCTGACAAGATCCCAAGTGCGAATGAAATTGCGCCGTCTGGTTTCGGCGGCAAAGCCGGTCGCCAAAATACCCGTCGACAAACCGAATGTCGCGATGCCGCAGATCATGACGATGCCGCCAAGGAGCCGGCCCAAATCCGTGATCGGCACCTTGTCGCCATAGCCGGTTGTCGTCAGCGTCACCACCGCCCACCACAAGGCCTGCGGCATCGAACTAAACGCATTCGGCTGCGCGTGGCGCTCAATCACGAACATGGCAGCCGATGACAGGACCAGGACGATCATAAACAGCGCGAACACGCTCGCCAGCGCCTTGGCCTCGACGACGAACACGCGCTGGAGCTGAGCGAAACCGGGCGAGTCCTGCGCGAGCTTGAGGACCCATAATGAGGCGAGCAACCACGCGGTCGATGGCGGCACGCCGCACACCAGTGCGATGGGAACGGCAACGACCGCGATCAGGTCGATTAACCCTGAAACCGAAAATATGTGGGCCCAAACTTTTCCGGTGCCGATTTCGGTATTGGCCCGCGTCGCGCCGTCGATGGCG
>CATPBC010000220.1 GCA_955652195.1 uncultured Xanthobacteraceae bacterium
ACCCACAGCCCGCCGGTGTAGCGCGCCGCTTTCTTGGTCGGCAGCGTATGGTTGGTGCCGATCACTTTGTCGCCATAGGCGACATTGGTGCGCGGGCCGAGGAACAGCGAGCCGTAATTTTTCATATTGTTGAGAAAGTAATCGGGATCGCGCGTCATCACCTGGACATGCTCTGAGGCCACGCGATCGGCCTCGCGCACCATTTCCGCCTCGTCGTCGCAAACTATCACCTTGCCGAAATCGGCCCACGCCTTGCCGGCGGTATCGGCAGTCGGCAGGATGGCAAGCAGCCGCTCGATTTCTTTCATTGTTTCGCGCGCCAGCTTTTCTGAATTGGTGATCAGGATCGCCGGCGAGGTCGGCCCATGCTCGGCTTGGCCTAGCAGATCGGTGGCGCAGATTTCGCCGTCGACCGTCTCATCGGCGATGATGAGCGTCTCGGTCGGCCCGGCGAGCAGATCGATGCCGACACGGCCGAATAGTTGCCGCTTCGCTTCGGCGACATAGGCGTTTCCCGGCCCAACAATCATATCAACGGCGGCAATGGTCTCGGTGCCGAGCGCCATCGCGGCGACCGCCTGCACGCCACCGAGCACGAAGATCTCATCGGCGCCGCCAAAGTGCATCGCCGCGACGATGGCGGGGTGCGGACCGCCCTTGAACGGCGGCGCGCAGGCGATGATGTGCTTCACGCCGGCGACGCGCGCGGTGACGATCGACATATGCGCAGATGCAACCATCGGATAGCGGCCGCCCGGCACATAGCAACCGATCGAATTCACCGGGATGTGCTTGTGACCGAGCACGACGCCGGGCAGCGTCTCGATTTCGAGATCGCGCAAGGTCTCCTTCTGCTTCTGGGCGAAGTTGCGGACCTGGGCCTGGGCGAACTTGATGTCGTCGAGATCGCGCTTGCGTACCTGGCCGATAGCACGCTCGATTTCACCAGGCGTGAGCTTGAACGAGGGCGGTGACCAGTTGTCGAATTTGCGCGACAGGTCGCGCACCGCCGCGTCCTTGCGCGCATCGATCTCGGCAAGGATTTGCTCGACCGTTTCGCGGACCTTGGCGTCGGCAGCCTTGATCGCGCTTGCGTCCATTCCACGCTTGAGGTGCTTGGCCACGGGCTCCTCCTTAACACTTACTGGCATGGCCGCGCCGGCGGCCGGCCAGGCCTTTTCGCTCTATTTAATCGCCTGCGGATTGATCGGCGAGCCGGTGGCGCCGGTAATGATGAGCGGGGCGCCGCAAAAGAAAAACTCATAGACGCCGTCCTCGGCGCAGTCCTCGGCGAGTTCCTTGAGGTAGAAAATCTCGCCCATGCAAAGTCCCATCGCCGGTATGACGACCCAGTGCCACGGCTGGTTGGCTTCCTTGGTCTCGTTCGGGCGGACTTCGACGCCCCAAGTATCGGTGCAGATCGCGGCGATCTGTTTGTCCTGGCACCAATAGCAATTTTCGAACTTCACTCCAGGCGCATCGCCGCCGGCATAGCCGCCCCAGTCTTTTTCGGCGAGGCAGCGCTCCATCTGGCCGGTGCGAATGATGACGAAATCGCCGCGCCCAATCGAGACATTCTGGTCCTTGGCGCATTTGTCGAGTTCGTCGTTGGAAATGCTCTCGCCATCGGCCATCCACTTGACGCCGCGATAGCGCGCAATATCGATGAGCACACCGCGCCCGATCATTTTGTTCTTGGAATGCTCGATGCCGAGCACGTTGAGGCCCTTGGAATCGATCAGCTTGGCGTCGTAGCCGTTATAGGCTTTGTCCTCGTAGAAAATGTGACCGAGCGCATCCCAATGGGTGGCGCCCTGCACGCATAACATCAGCGTATCGTCGGCGTAACGGATCTTGTTCCAATCCTGCCGTTGCGCGATGGCATCGGTGCCGGTCGCCAGCATCTGATGGATCGGATTGAAGCGGCCGCCGAACAAACCGGTCTGCGGCCCATTGGCGTCGAGCGGAATGCCGAGCGCAAATACTTTGCCGGTGCGAATGAGGCTCGCGGCTTTGACGATATCCTGCGGCGTGACGTGGTTGAGCGTGCCGATTTGGTCGTCTTTTCCCCAGCGGCCCCAATTCCTGAGCTTCTGCGAAGCTTCTGCGATTGCCTTTCTATCGACCTTGATGTCCATTCTCCCGTCCCCTCGTCTCACCGTTATTCTCGAAAGCGGTCAGAGCGCCGCCTTAGGGTGCGCTCTAGTGCCACGAACCCGAAGTTCGCATAAGTTAGCCGAGCCTTACATGCTTGGCGCCGTGCGGGGAATATGCACGGCAACGCCAAAAGAGGAAACTCCCGCATGAAGCTTTTAAGTTTCGCCGCCGGCGGCAAGGAATGGTTCGGCGCGGCGCGCGATGACGGCGTGATTACGCTCAACGACAGAATCGGACAGCCGAACCTGCGCGCGGCGCTCGCCGCCAGCGCCATGGACAGGATGCGCAGGGTCGCGCAAGACGCCGCCGCGCCCGATCGCAAGCTCAGCGAAATAACATTTCTGCCGGTGATCCCACGTCCGGAGAAAATTCTCTGCGCCGGCATCAATTATCGCTCGCATGCGAGCGAGATGGGACGCGACTTGCCGAAGCAGCCGAGCATGTTCATTCGTTTTGCCGATACACTGGTCGGTCATGGCGGCGAACTGATCCGGCCCAAGGTCTCGGACAATTTCGATTTCGAGGGCGAGCTGGCGTTGGTGATCGGCAAAGGCGGACGTCATATCGCGATCGACCGGGCGCTCGAGCATGTCGCCGGCTACACCTGCTTCGTCGATGGCAGCGTGCGCGATTATCAGAAATTCTCGGTGACGTCGGGCAAGAATTTTCCCGGCACCGGTCCGCTCGGGCCATGGCTGGTGACGACCGATGAAATCCCCGATCCGAGCCGCCTTACTTTGGTGACCCGTCTTAACGGCAAGGAGGTCCAACGCTCGCCGACCGATCTCTTGATCTATTCGATCTCGCAGATCATCGCATTCTGCTCGGATTTTACCGCACTCGCGCCGGGCGATGTCATTTCCACCGGCACGCCGGAAGGCGTCGGTCACAGCCGCAAGCCGCCGCTATGGATGAAAAGCGGCGACACGCTTGAGGTCGAGATCAGTGGAATTGGCGTGCTGTGCGCCCATGTCGCGGATGAGCGGAGCTGAAGGGCTATTCCTTATCGTTCCGCTCGACCGGGGTGTTCATCGCCACATCGCTGCGCCGCTGATTGCCGGTTTCGCGGCCGAGCGCGAAATAATCGCTCGCCGCCGCCATGCGCGCCTGCCGATCGAGATCGGCTGGCCAATAGCCGAGATCATAACCATGCCACGGACTTTCCGGTTTGAGCGGCGGCAAGCCAAGCCGCTCCCAGATCATCTTGGCGTGCTCCATGAATTCGCGTTTGGGCAATGCAACTGGGGCGTAAGTTCCTTTTAACGTCGCATTGATGAGAACGGCCGCAGTCTCTCCGCCGTCGCGCGGGCCGCGCGGGCCATGGCCCGGATGTTTGTGCGGCACGACCAGAAGATCGTGTTGCGGCTGGCAGCGATAGG
>CATPBC010000221.1 GCA_955652195.1 uncultured Xanthobacteraceae bacterium
GTTTTGGTTCTGCACGCAGAGATTTATCCCAGCGTCAGAGAACCCATGCCTGACGAAATAAAGGACCGCGGCCTAGTTCGAGCGATGTGGCACTGGGCGCGCGACTTGGATCGCGACGATCTTCTATGGCGTGAATTTTGTCGGCCGGTCGAAGTTGAGACAGGGTCCAAAGAAGATTTGGCAGCCCAACTCGCGGAGGGCTGGATTCTAGGTTGCTCACCAACCGTGACAAATCTGTAGACGTAGAAAACCCTCTTAAGGCCAAACGCCAACGAGCAAGGCGCTGCTAAGACAGTATCATGCCTATCACGACCATTCACATCCTATGACGGCGCATTGCCACGGCAGTGTTTGATGCACGTTGCGGCCGATAGGAGCTGTGGCGGTTCCGTTCGCGCGAATTCAATCTGGCTCAGTCACAAACACTCGACATTCCTTGCACTCGTAAACGTTAGATTTAGAAATTGTCCGCATGTGCCTTCCGCAGGACGGACATGGTCTGAATTGAGTTACGTGCTTCGCATTAGACAGCGGAAGGCTGCTCGCCCAACTTGAGACACAAGGTACACGCGGAAGTATCGCCCTTTTGCCAAGCGCTGCCTTGGAAACCTTAATCGGCATCAACCAACTCGCGCGCAGACCAATAGACTGTATCTTCAAACTCGTATCCGCAGGCCTCGCACGACCACACGTTTCGAACGCGATGATCGGGAAAATGCTCAGACCACTCGGGCGCGATCAGAACCGCACCACATTGCGCGCACTGGTTCCCTGATATTCTTTTCACCGACCCCTCCCAACACCCTAACCGCCGTGACTGGTGCGCCACCCCAAAATCAAGACACCGTGGCGGGATAAAGACAGTACTTCGGCTACCTTCAGGCAAATAACGAGGCCCACACTAACTACCTGGGTTTTGGAGGCGAATCCGCGAGGAACATCTCGATCGCTTCGGCCTCGTCGGCGGCGTCGCCGCGCCGGTCCGCATCGAGGTAGCGAGCTGCTATCAGCCCATCGAGCACCTTGTCGGACACGTCGATGGTGCGACGGTTAAGCCCGAAGCGGCGCCGATGTCGAAGCGCCTTCACCCGCGGGGTCGAGATAAATTCGGTTGTCGCCATGAAACAGTGTTTCAGAAACAGTGTTGCGGGTGAAACAGTGTTACGCTTCGACGATGCCGCCTTCGGGCACGTTGCCCGGCCCATACGGGTCATAGGGCTCGACCGGCTGGTCCCATTCGTCGTGCCGGCGCTCCTTGCGGGCCACCCTGATCTGCCCGTCGACGTTGCGTATCTCGATCACCTCATTGCGGCCAAGCACCTTGGCGTCAGGCCAAATCTTTGCGGTCGCACGCATTTTGCCTTCAGTGTCGCGCTTAACGGTCAGGACGATGTCGTCCCCGATCGCCATGCGCTCAAGAACTTTTTCGAGCTTCTCTGGATCGGTCTCGTGATCTCTTATCGCTTCCGGACACGGATCAGACGATGCGCTTGTTGCCCTTAATCTGGCTGCGGTGCATCACGCGCCGCGTCTTGGGATCAAACGGGTCGCGGCGGTGTAACACGGAGAGATTATTCCACATCAGGAGGTCGCCAACCTTCCATTCATGACACATCACAAAGCGCGGTTGCGTCGCATGCGCCCACAGCGCGTCGAGCAACGCTTCGCTCTCGGCCACGCTGAGACCAAGCACGTAAGCGTTCGGACGGCGACCGAGGAAAAGCGCCTTGCGACCGGTCTTCGGATCGGTGCGAACCACCGGATGATGCGCCCCCACCGTCTCGCGAACATCGGTGACTTCCTTGTAACCCTTGCGCAACATGCCCGCACTGTTACGTGAAGCGTCGTGCACCGCGATTTGGCCTTCGACGGCCTTTTTCAGGTCAGCAGGCAAGCTCTCGCAGGCCGCAAACATGTTGGCGAAATAAGTGTTCCCGCCCGCCTCCGGCGGTGGAACTTCCAAGGCATGTAGTATTGCAGCCTTGGGGGGCACGTCGACATAAGTCATGTCGGCATGCCACACGGCTTCCCCGTCGCCGAGATTGCCGATTGGTTTACCGTTCTCAACCACGTTTGAAATCACGTTGAGTTCGGGGTGTTCTTTGTTGAAGGGCTGGCCGTAGGGGTTCGGACCCGGTGGATCGAGCTCGCCAAAATTTCTGCTGAAAGCGATGAGTTGGCGATCCGAGAGGGGTTGCCCGTGGAAAACAACGACAAGCCGCTCGCGCCAAGCGGCCTCAATGGCGTCGATGTCGGCGCTCGGCAATGGTTTGGACACATCGATGTCGGTAACCTCCGCGCCCAATGGAGCGTCCAGATTTTTGATCGCTATTGGCATTGCTACTCCTTAACATTTTCTCCCTGACTTTGCGGTATTTCCGCAAGCTAGTCTCTCGGTCACTCCAGTTGCCCCTCGCTTGATCGAGCGTTCCATTTGCTTGATCTCAGCGGCGACGAATTTGCCAATATTTAACGCCTGCTGATCGGGCGACAACAGATGAGAACCGATGTCTTGTGGCGCTGTTGAACAAGCGGGCTCTGCAACTTGGCTGGAAGTCGGTTGTCGCCAAGAGCAGACATCCAGGCGATTATTGGATATGATTGAGTGGGTCTGGGAAGGTGCTCAGCTCGTGGAGCATCATCATGAGATTTCTCCGTAGACAATTTCTACAACTGGTGACGGGTGCTGCCACGCTATCAGCGGCATCACGCGTCGTAAGGGCGCAGGCCTATCCGACGCGAACGGTCACGATAATTGTGCCGTTTGCTCCCGGCGGAGGCACCGACGTTTCTGCCCGCGTGGTCGGTGAGCACATGTCGCGCACGCTCGGACAGCAGTTTATTGTCGAGAATTTCCCGGGCGCCGGGGGCACGACAGGCTCCATCCGCGCCATGCGCGCTACTCCCGATGGTTACACCCTTGAAATGGGTCATATCGGAACCCACGCTGTCTCGGTCTGGCTCTACCCCCAACTCGCCTACAAACCGGATGTCGACTTCGAGCCGATCGGTTTGGCTATGGAGACCCCGCTCCTGATTGTAGCCAGGAAGGATTTCCCGCCAAGAAACCTGGCGGAATTTATTGCATACGTGAAAGCAAATTCCGAGAAACTGAACATGGCGCATGCGGGTGTCGGATCTATTCTGTACAGCTTTGGTCTCATGCTCAATTCCATCCTTGGTGTGAGGCCGACTTTAGTGCCCTTCAACGGTGGTGGGCCGGCCACGAGTGCGCTGCTTGGCGGCCAGGTTGACTACATGTGCGGTGCGACCGTGGACGTTGCTGCCCACGTTCACGCTGGGGCGCTCAAGGCCTATGCAATCGCAGCTGACGAACGCAGCCCGGCCGTGCCAAATGTCCCGACCACCATGGAAGCTGGACTACCCGAATTCAGGGCAATGCCCTGGTTTGCCATGTTTGCACCAAAGGGCACACCGCGACCGATTCTGGACAAGCTCAGCGACGCGCTCGACAAGGCATTGGATGACCAAAATGTTCGCGGTCGGTTTTCTGACTTGGGTGGTTACGTTCCGGAAAAAGTAAGGCGAGGGCAGCAGGCGCTCGCGACGCTGGTCAAAGACGAAATCGCTCGCTGGGCGCCTATCATCAAGACGGCGAACATTAGTCGGTAATGAAACCGGCCGCTGACCAGACAATTGCATAATTGGCGGTCTGCAAAAACCTGGCGGTGCATGTCCCTTGGTAATGTCGTCAATAAGAGCACATGTCTGAGTTAAGTCCGCTTATCCCCGGATAACGGACTCATAGCGGACATGGCCGCACGTCGGATTCGGGCCAGGAGCAGAAGTGGCCATGAGCTGGGCGCTTCAATAAAGTCTTTAGCCCTTCGCAGCTTCATGTCGAACGGATTGTCTGGCTTCAGAGTCTGTTGCAGCGCGCACCCCATACAGCACTCCTAAGCCCCCAACCGCTATGACGCGATCAGCAATCGCTATGATTCCGCCACACGCGGAATGCGTTAGTACCGTTAATGCAGGACACGGGGTTGATGCGCCAGTTCGGTCCATGCGCTGGCCATACGAAGGAAGTGCGCCCTTAAGTCGGGCTCAGGAACATCTGCTGCTAAGTCTCTACACTCCGCCGCCAAGCGTAGGCACTGTAGTGCGTATTGTTGGACGTTGAATCCAAACATAGCGCTCCTCTCTAAAGGCGGGAGCGCTTGCATCTCTCAGTCGTCGGCTGGCCAATAGACGGTGCCGGTGA
>CATPBC010000222.1 GCA_955652195.1 uncultured Xanthobacteraceae bacterium
ACGCGTATGTTCCGCTTTGCCTTCTAAGCGGTAATTCTAGCAACGATTGTCCCTTCCTCGTCACCGCCGGGCGCAGCAGTTCTTTCGAACGGCTATGCCCGGCAATGACGAATGAGAGGACCCGCGTACTGGCTCACTCCGCTTTCATGCCGGCTTTTTTGACCACCGGTCCCCACTTGGCCATTTCCGATTGGATGTAGGCGCCGAATTCGGCGGAACTCATGTGCAAGGGCGAGGCGCCCTGCTGATCGAGATTTTTCATGGTATCTGCCGAGCGCAGCACGTCCTCGATTGCGCCATGCAGCTTGGCGACAATCGGCGCTGGTGTGCCGGCCGGCGCCAGAATTCCCCACCAGTCCGCCGCGACATAGTCGGGAACGCCGGCTTCGGCGATGGTTGGCAGATCGGGCAGGATCGGGCTGCGCTGCGCACCGCCGGTGGCCAGCGGCCGCAATCCTCCGGCCTGGATGTTGGAAACGGTCTGCACAATCGAGCTGAACATCATCTGGGCTTCGCCGGCGATCACGGCCAGCATTGACGGGCCGCCGCCCTTATAGGGCACATGGACGATGTTGACGCCGGCGAGCACCTTGAACAATTCGCCGCCGAGATTTTGGAAACTGCCGATTCCCGCCGACGCATAGTTGAGAAAGCCTGGCTTGGCCTTGGCAAGGTCAATCAACTCCTTCACCGAATGCACCGGCACATTGGGATTGACGGTGAGGACGTTGGTGCCGGTGGCGAGAATGGCGACCGGGACAAAATCTTTGATCGGATCGAACGTCTCTTGGTAGATCCACGGATCGACGGCGTGCGCCAGCGACACCACGAGCAGCGTGTAACCGTCGGCGGCGGACTTTGCCGCAACATCGGTGCCGACGACGCCGCCGGCGCCGGCGCGGTTGTCGACGAACACGGTCTGCCCGAGTTTTTGCCCAAGCTGGTTGGCGACGATGCGCCCGACCACATCGTTACTGCCGCCCGGCGGAAACGGAATGATGAGCCGGATCGGCCGCGACGGGTAGTCGTCGGCCACAGCGAGCGAGCTGAAAATCGCCGTGAATAACGACAGGGCCAGGCAAACCCAGAGGCTGTTGACCATAAACCCGCGCCGTTTCGCCATTGCCAGCCCTCCGGTCTGTCGATGCGTTTATAGCAGGTCTTGCCAGCTCAACTCATTGCCGGTTGAGTTCGTGCGTTTCTTTTGCTTTGGCGGTGCAAGCGGCCAGCAGAAAACCGAGATCGGTCCCGGTCGAGACGTAGCGTGCGCCCATGCGTACGAATTCGGCGGCAAGCTGCGGGCGCGAAGCAAGTCCGCCGACACCGACATGCTTGCCGTGCTTGCGGCAGGCCGCGATGGTCTTGGCATAGGCGTCGCGCAGCCGCGGATGTTCGTATTGCCCGGCAAGGCCCCAATCGGCGAGCAGATCGTTCGAGCCGATCATTACCAGGTCGACGCCGTCGACTGCCGCGATCGCGTCGGCGTTGCTGAGAGCCTGCTCGCTCTCGAATTGCACGATCAGGATCGTCGCCTCATTGAGCGCCGCGTCCGCCTCTGCGGCCGGGAAGCTCCGGTAGTGCAGATGGGGCAGGGGACCGGCCGCCGAACGATGGCCGAGCGGCGGAAACTTTGCCGCCTCGACATAACAACGCGCTTCATCGGCCGACTGCACATGCGGCGCGATCACGCCAAGCGCCCCGGCATCGAGCACCCGCGACACCTCGGCCACGCCCGGCACGCGCACGAGCGGCGTAATGCCCGCTTCCAGCGCGGCGATGCAAATTTGCCCGGTGGTCTCCAGCGAGAAGCTTGAATGCTCCATATCGACATAGAGGCTGTCGAACCCGGCAGTCTTGGCGATCCGCGCGATCTCGATGCCGCGAACGAGCCGCACCGTCATGGAGGCGATCACTTCGCCGCGGCGCAGCTTCTCCTTGACATGATTGCGCAAGACTTCGTTGAGTAAGACTTCGTTGATTTGGCTAGGCATCTCGATCCATTACTTGAAGTAGTTTCTCAGACTAAGCCTGGTCCGGTTAGTCCAATCTATGGGCCTTGCTTATCGGTCTTGTCGACTGACACGCGCGGCCCTGGACGCTATGCTGACAGAGGAAGGATAAACCGTGAATTACTCGACCGACTTCAAGTCAATCCGCAACGAAGTGTCAGCGCAAGAGTGGCAGACCCGGCTCGACCTGGCGGCCTGCTATCGGCTGGTCGACGCGTATGAAATGACCGATCTGATCTACAACCACATCACGGCGCGGATTCCTGGCACCGAGCACCTCCTCATCAATCTTTATGGTCTGCTTTACAAGGAAATCACGGCATCGAGCCTGGTTAAGATCGATGTCGAAGGCAACATCGTCAGCAAGCCCGACACCGATTACGGCATCAATGTCTCCGGCTATGTGATCCACGGCGCCATTCACAAAGCGCGGCCGGACGTTGCTTGCGTGCTGCATACCCATACCCGCGCCGGGATGGCGGTGGCGGCGATGAAATGTGGGCTCCTTCCGCTGTCGCAGACCTCGATCCGCTTCGTCGGCCATATCGGCTATCACGACTATGAAGGCCCGGCGGTCGAGATCGATGAGCGCGAGCGGCTGGTGCGCGATCTCGGTCCGCACGACGCCATGATCATGCGCAACCATGGCCTCCTGACCTGCGGCGCGACCATCCAGCAGGCCTTCAACACGATGTATCAGCTGGAAATGTCCTGCCGCTCGCAAGTCGACGCGATGGCCGCGCGCACCGAACTGACCATGCCGGGCGAGAACGTGCTCGCGCACACCGCGCATCTTTATCAGCCCGGCACGCGGCGGCCTTACGGCGTGCTGGAATGGCCGGCCATGCTGCGGCTCCTCGCTGCGCAAGAGAAGACTTCCGGCTATCCGCCGTACTGGCAGTAGACGCGGGGGGCTGAAGGCTGCCCGCTGGAAAGCGAATATCAGCGCGCGGGCGATGGACGTTTACAAATGACCGACCGAACAAAAACGAGGTCGTTACGCTCTAACTGATGTCCTCTGTGGATGGCCCCCGCGTTGCAAGAGATAATTTGACGTGGTGACGTTGGTCGGGTGCAGTCTTCTGTCCGGCCTGTTGATGCAGTCAGTTGAGACTGCTGGCCCTGATGGA
>CATPBC010000223.1 GCA_955652195.1 uncultured Xanthobacteraceae bacterium
GCCGGTGATGCTGATGGGGTGAGATTCTGCCGCCAGTGGAAGGCAACCGGCACCAAGCCGGAGCAGTTATAGAGTCATTTGGAAAATGCGGGCCGAAAGTTAACCGCGGCGACAAGGCCGATTACAATAAAGATCGCCAACACGGCCAACTGCGCAATCGCGAATGGCGGCTCGGACTGCGTTGGCGCCAGCGCATTGAGGGCCGCCACCTTTACGAAGCTCTGCACCACCAGAACAAAAACATTCAAATAGAGCGCTGCAATTGCGGTGACCACATAGATCCAGCGCCATGCGCCCATCAAGCGCTTGCCATAATACGCAAACAACGCGATCGCCAGGATCAGGCAGGACAATATCCCCACGCCCAATGCCGGCGTGAAGCCGTGGATCGGAAACAGAAATCCCGTCACGCTGGTCAGGACCGTCGTGAATAGAAACAGTGCGCTGGTACCAGGCAACCTGTGTGAAGCGAACATTCCGCCAACGGCGATCAGACCACTTCCAATGGCGATCAGCGTAATAACGACATGCAGTAGAGTGAATTGCGGAATCGACATTCCGAGTATCATGACACCCCTCATTCCGGCCCCGGTGTTTCCCCGAAGGCAATCTACATCGTGGCGGCGTAATCCGCCGCCACGATCTTTGGTGCGGTAAGCCGAACGCCGGGGGTCTAAGCGGCAACCGCCGGTTTGCTCGACTTCGCTTGTAGAAACGACAGAAGATCGGTGTTGATCGTTTCCGCCTGCGTCGTGGGCATGCCGTGCGGGAAGTCCTTGTAACTCTTGAACGTTCCGTTCTTCAACAGCTTTGCCGACAACGGTCCCGCAGCAACATACGGAACGATCTGATCGTCTTCGCTGTGCATCACCAGCACCGGCACGGTGATCTTCTTGAGGTCCTCGGTGAAGTCGGTCTGGGAGAAGGCGACGATGCCGTCGTAATGTGCCTTGGCGCCGCCCATCATGCCTTGCCTCCACCAATTCGCGATGACGGCCTCCGAGGCTTTTACGCCCGGCCGATTGTAGCCATAGAAGGGACCCTCCGGAAGTGCGCGATAGAATTGCGAGCGATTGGCCGCGAGCTGCGCCTGAAGTCCGTCAAAAACCTCCTTAGGAAGGCCTTTCGGATTGGCCGCCGTTTTCACCATCAGCGGCGGTACGGCGCTGATTATGGCCGCACTGGCCACCCGGCTCTCGCCGTGCCGTCCCAGATAGTGCACCACCTCGCCACCGCCGGTGGAATGCCCAACGTGAATGGTGTTTTTCAGATCGAGATGCGCGGTTAGCGCCGCCAGGTCATCGGCATAGTGATCCATGTCATGGCCGTCGGCCGGCTGGCTGGATCGGCCATGGCCGCGGCGGTCGTGGGCGATGACGCGATAGCCGCGATTGAGGAAGAACAGCATCTGCGCGTCCCAGTCGTCGGCCGAGAGCGGCCAACCGTGGCTGAACACGATGGGCTGACCTTTGCCCCAGTCCTTGTAATAAATCTGGACGCCGTCTTTTGTGGTGATCATAGGCATGTTGGTATCCCTTCGTTGTGGTTTTGAATCCAAACGTATGGGCGCCCCTCTCTGCAGCAAACGAATGCGCGTAATGCCCGCACCAGCGGGCACCCACGACAGCTGCTAAAGTTTGGTTTCTTGTTTCGCGCCTACCGACGGCAACGGGGATGCGAACTGACAAGGACCGAAGGTTCGGCGGAGAGTTCGGCGGAGATTTCGGTACGTCTCCGTCTAAGCAGCACCTCCCAGGCAAGCCGATGCTTGCCCGTTAAATGACCTGGGGGTTCCGGCCGTAAAGCACAATAGGCGTCGATAAATAAAACCGCGTACCCTGTTGCCGTCCTATTTGGACGCCGCCGCCTTCACCGCTCGACCACCGTGACGCGGCCGTTTTCGATCGCGAGTGCGAGACTGCCGTGCTTGAGCGCCAGCGCCTTTTCGCCGAATAGTTCGTGCCGCCAGCCGGTGAGCGCCGGCACGTCGGCGCGATCGTCGGCGGCGATGCGCTCGAGATCGTCGACCGTGGCAATGACTTTCGCGGCGACGTGATGGCTTTCCGAAATCATCCGCAACAGCACTTTGAGTAGTTCGACCACCGCCGCGCCATTGGCCGCTGCATGGATGCGCGCAGGACGCGGCAGGGTCTTCGGATCGCGCGCCAGCCCGCGCGTGACAGCCTCGACGATCGCTTCGCCCCAACGCGAACGCTCGAACCCTTTCGGCAGCGAGCGCAGGTGCTTGAGCTTATCCGCGCTGGTCGGCGCCTGCACCGCGATGTCGGCGATGGCCTCGTCCTTGAGCACGCGCGAGCGCGGCACGTCGCGCGCCTGCGCCTCGCGCTCGCGCCAAGCGGCCACTTCGATCAGCACCGCAAGCTCTTTGGGTTTGCGAACGCGCGTCTTCAGCCGTTGCCAGGCGTTCTCCGGCTCGAGCCGGTAGGTATCGGGCGAGGTTAAAACGCGCATTTCGTCCTCGACCCATTCGGCGCGGCCACGTTCCTGCAGATCGGCGACAAGTTTGAGATAGACGTCGCGCAGATGGGTCACATCGGAAATCGCGTAACGCAACTGCGGCTCCGACAGCGGCCGGCGCGTCCAGTCAGTGAAGCGGTGCGATTTGTCGAGCGTGTCGCCGGTGATTCGCTGCACCAGGTGGTCGTAGGAGATCGAATCGCCGTAGCCGAGCACCATGGCCGCGACTTGCGTATCGAAGATCGGATGCGGAATGAGCTTGGCCGCATGCCAGACAATTTCGATGTCCTGGCGCGCGGCATGAAACACCTTCATCACCTTCTCATCCGCCATCAGCGCATAGAACGGCGAAAGGTCGATGCCTGGCGCCAATGCGTCGATGACAAAGGCCTCATCGGCCGAGGCCATCTGCGCCACGCAGAGGAGCGGATAATAGGTGCTCTCGCGCAGGAATTCGGTGTCGATCGTGACGAAAGGATGCTTCGCCATGCGGCGGCAGGCGTCGGCAAGTTCGGATGTCGCCGTGATCGGCTGGAGCGAAGCGGGGGAAACGGATTGAGAAACCATTGGTGACTCTTAATGTCGTTCAGGCGCTGGGCTAGGGCAAGCCCGCACGGCGTGCGATGCACTGTTTACTTGCCACGAATCTTTTCCATGAAAATGAATTCCCAGGGGCTCGGCAGCGGTCCGACCGGCACTTCGATGACGCTCGGGCAATCACGCCGGGCGAAGGCACGCCGCAATGCGGCGCGCAACTCTTCGGGCGTATTCGCGCGCACGGCTTCGGCGCCGAAACTTCTGGCAAAGGCGACGAAATCGGGATTGGTCAGGTCGCTGCCGATCAGCCGATTGCCGTAGCGCTCCTCTTGGATGCGCCGCACATTACCGAAGGCGCCATCGTTGAACACGATGGTGGCCAGCGGAATACGATGGCGCATCGCCGTGGCAAGCTCTGCCGCGGTGAAAAGGAAGCCGCCGTCGCCCGAAATCGCCACGACCGGCACGTCGGGCCGTGCATGTTGCGCGCCGAGCGCGGTGGCGAAACCCCAGCCGAGCGGGTCCTGATAACCAGGCGATAAAAAAGTGCGCGGCTTGTAGACCGGGAACACGAGCCGCGCGGCGAAGCCGAGCTGCGTGACCTCGTCGACGAGGATGCCATCCTCGGGGAGCTCGGCGCGGATCGCGTCGAGAAATGCGATTTGCGGTGACAGTTTTGCGAGGCGCTTACGCCAGGCGGCCTGCCGCTCCTGCAATTCTGCCTTGCGCGATGTGCGTTTCATATTATGCGCCGGCAGTTCGGCGATGAGATGTTGCAGGATCGGCTTGGCGTCGCCGGTCAATGCCAGTGCCGGCTTGTGCAGGCGATTGTGCTCGTTGGCATCGGCATCGACGCGAATGATTGCCAGATCGCGATCGATGCCCCATTGCCGGATCGGCGCGAGAAGCCGCGTGCCGACGGCGAGCACGACATCCGCCTCGCCCCACAGATCGCGCCCGAGCGGCAGCGTCACGCTCAACGGATCGCGGCTGTCGAGCACGCCGCGGCCGCGCCGATAGCCGAGCACCGGCGCCTGCAGCATGGCCGAGAGCGCAGTCACCTCTTTTGCGGCATCCTGGGCACCGCCGCCGCAGACGATCATCGGGTGCTTGGCAGCGCCGAGGCGCTTGGCGGCACGCCGGATCGCCGCCGTGTCGATCTTCGGCGGTGGGATCGGCAGGGGATCTTGGACGCGGACAGGCGCCGATTGGCTCCAGACGTCCATCGCGCATTCGACCGCCGCCGGACCGGGTCTGCCGACGCGCATCGCGCGAAGCGCCAAGGCGGTGGTGCGCGAAGCGTCCTGGGGCTTGGCGATTAGCGCGGTATGATCGACCAGCCGCTTGATGATGCCGGTCTGGTCGCGGATCTCATGCAGGTGGCCGAGGCATCGGCCGATATCGGCATGAGGGATTTGCCCGACCAGCGCCAGCACCGGCGCATTCATTGAATAGGCCGTCAGGAGGGCCGCCGCAGAATTGAGAAAGCCCGGTCCCGGCACCACCGCATAAGCCGCCGGCTTGCCGGTCGCGAGCGCGGCGCCGAGCGCCATATAGGCGGCGCCCTGCTCGTGGCGCGTGTGGATGGTGCGCAGTTGGTCGGAGAACCGAAACAACGCGTCGAACAGCGGGTCGTTCTGCAGCCCCGGCAGCGCATAGATCGCGTCCAGGCCGTGGGCGATCAGCGTAGCGATCACCGCTTCTGCCGCGGTCAGCACCGGCACCGCGGCCGCGGTTTTACTGAACGATTTGCGATTCATTTTCGCTCCAAGTCGGATGGAGTGTTGCGACCGAGTGTGCAGATCGGTGCCATCGTGTCGAGGCGGTCTGGACC